>CAMYKF010000690.1 GCA_947258905.1 uncultured Pirellulaceae bacterium
CCAATCCCAAACCTCCCCGTGTGCTGGAAGATGGCGACCGCCTGCTGTGTTTTGGCAAGCTGGCAAACATGCGAGAACTGGTACCCGTCAGGACGCGCCGACGTCGTCGGCCGGAAATTCACGAACTTCCCGAACTGCCGGTTGCTCAGGAAGTGCTGGAGGATGCCAATGTCGTCCCTGCAGACTGAACCACTGTAACGGCAATCAGCGGAGTGCAACAACATGGCCAAGTGGCAGACGCTGGATCAGTGGAATGACCAGCCAATTGAACCGGGGCAATCGGCCGATGTCCATCTCGCGGTGAGCGAAGGTTATAGCGGGATGGATGTGAAGATCCCGATTCACATTCGTCGCGCCAATGAACCGGGCCCGGTAGTCTTTGTCTCGGCCGCCCTGCATGGCGATGAGATTAACGGAACCGGTGCTGTGCGACATCTGATTCAGGACGAATTGCAGGTGGTACGCGGCACGTTGCTGATGATACCGGTTCTTAATATGCCGGGTTTCGACCGACATTCGCGATATTTACCCGACCGCCGGGACCTGAATCGGAGTTTTCCGGGCTCGGCATCGGGCAGTCTGGCCAGTCGTATGGCCCGCAGAATTTTCGATGAAATTGTGCAAAGATGTGATTACGGAATCGACTTGCACACGGCCGCCGTGCGTCGCACGAATTATCCAAACGTGCGCGGTAATTTGAAGAATCCGGCCGTTCGCCGACTTGCCGAAGCCTTCGGATGCGAGATTATCCTGGATGGCATCGGACCCAAAGGTGCGTTTCGCAGGGAGGCCTGCAGCGCAAATTGTCCGACGATCATCATGGAGGGCGGTGAAGTCTGGAAAGTGGAACCGGGAATCGTGGCATCGGCCGTGCGCGGTGTGACCAACACCCTGCTGGAACTGGACATGCTGGAAGGCACGCCGCAGAGCCCGGACTATCAGGTCGTCGTGCGCACAACCAGCTGGATTCGGGCAGAGAAAGGCGGATTTCTGCAATTCCACATTCAGCCCGGCGAGATCATTGAGAAAGGCCAGCCGCTGGCCACTAACACGACCTTGCTGGGCCGGGAACGTCACACGCTGATCGCTCCGTTTCATGGCGTGGTGATCGGCATGACCACCTTGCCGGCCGTCAGTCCGGGGGAACCGGTGTGCAATATTGGCAAGTTGCCACGCGGCGTTCAGCCAGTCGAACTGCGGAGATTGCGGCGGCAGGAAAATGGTCTTGAAGGCCGGGTGGTGGAAGAACTCTCCTCCAACTTGCTGGTCGTCAAGCCTGCAGTTGCAGCCGACAAATAATGCGTTTTCTTCATTCGGCACTGCTGTACAGAATTTTGGCGACGCAACCACTTTGTTTGCAGGCGATTGTGCAACCAGGGATCACCGCAGGTTATGGTCGATACGAAACGGTTGTCGTCGCCCCGGAAAATTCATGCTCTCGGTCAACTGGTTACAGCGTTATCGGAGTGGCACGTTAGTTGCAATCAATTAGAGGCAGACCTTTCTTCCGGATTCTGCCGGCATTGTATCGCGGCAGGAAGATGGCGCGACATTTTTTCCAAATGGAGACTCTTGCAATGTCACGATTGTTATCCGGATTGGCTCTGGAGGTGGCTGTGTTGACCACATCGCTTGCCAGCGCCCAATGTTGTTATTCTGGTTTCAGCCTGGACTGTTGCGGCGGTCACGTCGTCTATTACCGGCCCGTGGTCTGGTACCAGCCGGGCACCTGTTGCTGCTATCGCGGAAATCTCGTCTGGAGCGCGATGGGCAGCGGATTTAACAGCGGATTGTCGGTCTGGACGGCCCCCGAATACCGGATGCACGCCTCGTTGTGGAAAGTGGGTGTACCGGTTTATGACGGGGTGGTCTATGACAACTTCATGTCACCGGTCTTGAAAGTGGAACCCGCGATCATGACGGGCACGTTCGAGTCGACGCAATTTCCGGTCGCCAATCCCCCGGGGATTTACACCTCCACGGCCGTTTCCGCCGATCCCGCCACAGCATCGAGTAACGATGAACCGCGATTGCCGGGCAATGAAGTGACACCTCGCGAGGACGACGTGATGCCCCGCAACGAGGTGATCGACCGGGCAGCCAGGGAAGCGCTCGACGAAATCGAAACCCGCCCCGAAAGAAACGACGCCCGCTAGATGTCTATTGGTCTGCCAGATCCTGTATGAGGCCCTGCCGCGGCGATCAGGTTTTTTTTGCGCGGCGGGAAATCATTCAGTCGAATTCGGCATCGGCATTTCCAATCCAGCCCTGTTTGCGAAAGTAAAACAGCATGCCGAACGTCATCAGCAGCATCAGGGCCCAGATCGTCGGATAGGCCCAGCGATAATGTAGTTCCGGCATGTGGTCAAAGTTCATACCGTAAATCCCGGCAACAAATGTCAGCGGGATAAAGACGCTGGCCATGATGGTCAGTACTTTCATCACCTCGTTGGATCGATTGGCCACGGCCGACAAATACGTATTCATTAGTCCGGTTGCCATTTCGCGATACATCTCAATGACTTCGGCGGTCTGCACGCAATGGTCGTAGGTATCCCGCAGATACATGCGCACCATATCGGATAACAGCGCATGTTCATCGCGGATCAGGTTGTTGACGGCTTCTCGCTGGGGCCACACAGCGCGGCGCAGGTTGACCAATATGTTTTTGGTTCGGTTCAGTTCACGAAGCACGGACGTGGAGGGACGCTCCATGACAAGCTCTTCAACCCGTTCAAGGTGGTCGCCCAGGGCATCAACCACCAGGTAATAGCCGTCGACAATCGTATCCAGAATCGCATACGCGAGGTAATCTGCACCACTTGTACGCATCACTCCCTTGCCCGCCTTCAGCCGTTTGCGCAGGGGATCCAGCACATCTCCATAATGTTCCTGAAATGTGATAACGTAATTGTCGCCCAGCAGAATGGACACTTGCTCCATATCAACGGCATCCTGTCGATCGCCCATCATCCGAACCATGCGTGAAACAATCAGTATCTGATTGTCATACACTTCAGCCTTGGGGCGCTGGGGAGCGTTAACAATGTCTTCAAGGGCCAGTGGGTGGATGTCGAACAGGTTGCCGATTTCCTGAATCAGTTCCTTGTCGCCGTACCCCTGGACATCGATCCACGTGATCTTGCCTCTTTCCTTTGCCACAGCCAGTTCAGCCACATCATCGACGTCCTGAATCTCCAGGTGCGTCGCATCATAGCTGATCAGCCGCATTTTGGGTGGCAGCGCATCCTCGCCAATGACCAGCGTTCCCGGTCGCGCTCCTATTTTGGGGTGCCGTTTTTTGAAGACGGGAGTTGTCAGACGCAGCCTGAATTTGTTGATGGTGGCAGGAGGGTCTGTCGGCTGGTCGGGCATGAGTTCTGCTCCCAACATGGTGGTTAATCAGGGCCCGGTATACCGAAACCGAAAATCAAAAGCAAATAAAATGCTGCTTGTTGTCTAATAGCACTTGGGGAGTGTCTTGCGGGCGGGCAATTCAGCCGCAGTTTTGGCAAACATGCAAGTTGCTATCGGGATCATTCCCGATCGGCGGATGGCAAAGCGTCAATTCGCTGCGTCGGATCGGCACATCGCGGGGAGCCTCGATCCCCAATCGGACTTTTGAGCCCGAGATGCTGCAGACGAGAATTCTGATTCCACCACCGATTTCGATGGACTCATCCTTTTTGCGACTTATCACCAGCATTCGGTTGCATCCTTTGCAAAACACAGGGGGGAATTGGAACTGGCAGTTATCGATGCATCTGCCGTGCCAATTCGCCAGGAGCAGGTACCGGCATGCCATGATTCATTATCATGGGGGTTTGGCCGGGACGGCCTCGACGGCACGAACATTGCTTGAAAACTTTTCTAACAGGTCCTTTCACTTTTCGGGCCCAATTCCAACTCAAGGTCGATCAATAATCCGGCGCGGCGGTCAAAAAGTGCTCGCGCCGGCCTACATTGCTGGTTGCATCCGGCCGGGATGACGTGAATTATGATTCAGCCATTAGTACCGCCCAACGTCAGCTCTCGGTCTGCGGGTGAACAGGAGTTTAAGTCGATGCAGCCCATCCTGATCTTCGATTTCGCTGATTTGCCGCAGAACACGTCTTACCGTCAAACCGTAGCGGTGGAACAACTTGGCATTCTGTGCGGGCTGAATCGGCGGATCAGTCGCCGTCTGGCCAAGACTGTCTTTTTGATTCTCTCACATTATCCACTGGAATCTCTTGTTGAAAACTCGGTCCATTTCGTGCCCGTCGCATCCGGCTGGGCCCTGGGATTTGAGTTCATCACCCAGTCAGACGGTATATCTCCCGCCGGCGACAAGTCCCGGGGCAGCCTGAAGAGCATTCGGCGAGCAGGCGAAAAACTGGAACACTTCGAGTTGTCCGGCTTGCCCGATGAGGGAATGGAAGTTTCATTCCGTCAAACACTGTCTCCGCAGTTTGCCATGCCGGCGGTTCGCGAACTGAAGCAATGGAGTCGCATTATTTCCCACGGGGACTGGGAAAATGCCTTTAGCCAGCTCAACAAAACCTATGCTGCCAATCGCCTCAAAATCCAGCAATTGCAGGATGGCATTTCAATTCGCCGCAAGGTTCTGGAAAGTGAAGGGGGCCCGGCCGACGTCATCCTCTCGCTGGTGGCCAGCAAAACCGATAACGCGGTCATGATCCTTGACGACCATTGCCGACTGGATTGGGTCAATCAGGCGTTCTTCCAGTTGACCGGTGTTGATGTAACGGGCGAATCGAAAATCGATGTAACCGACGTCCTGTTTCACGGTGGGGACGCCACTGATGCCATCCGTGAATTTCGGGATGCCGTCAGCAAGGGCACCAGTTTCAGTTTCGAGTTCGTCTGGCACCCGGCGACTGCCACCGCTGAGTCCCAGGACACAAAGCCACAGTGGATCGAGTTCCAGATGACACCGGTCCGCGATGAAGATAATGCGATCGTACGCTGGATCGCCATCGGGGCTGATGTGACACAACGACGTCAGGCTGCACTGGCCATGGAAGCTGCGCGGAATGTGGCCGAATCGGCAAGCCGCGCCAAAAGCGAGTTTCTGGCCATGATGAGCCACGAGATTCGCACGCCCATGAACGCCATTCTGGGCATGACCGAATTGGCTCTGGGCACCGAGTTGACCATCGATCAACGTGAATACCTGACCACCGCCAACAATTCTGCCCAGGCTCTGCTGCAAATCCTCAACGACGTTCTGGATTTGTCAAAAGTCGAAGCCAGACGACTGGAGCTGGACCACAGGGATTTCAATTTGGCTGATCTCGTGCGGGAAACCGTGGATACCATGACCGTGCTGGCGCAAAAGAAGGATTTGCGGCTGAGCTGTGATTTTCCCTGGAACATTCCCCAATATCTTTGCGGCGATCTGGTTCGCGTGCGGCAAATCCTGGTCAACCTGATCGGCAACGCCATCAAGTTCACACGGACCGGCAGTGTCTCGGTAGAGGTCGAACTGACGGACGATTCCAACGCCCGGGCCACGGTTCATTTTCGCGTTCGGGATACGGGCATCGGCATTGCGGAAGAAAAGATCAGCCGCATCTTTGAAGCGTTTTATCAAACCGACGCATCCGTCACCCGACACTACGGCGGCACCGGACTGGGTCTGGCCATCACGGCCGAGCTGGTTCGATTGATGGGCGGGCGGATCTGGGCGGAAAGCATTTTCGGCAAAGGCAGCACCTTTCATTTCGTCGTGACTTTTCCCAAGTCCAAAAAATCAATGATCGGGGTCAACACGGCTGTCGCCCAGGTCCTGCGGGATCGATCCGTACTGGTCGTGTGTGATGAAGCACAGGCCCGCCACAAACTTTCGAACTGGATCCAGGCGTGGGGTGCCCGCACTCGATGCGCAACGTCGCTGGGCGAGGTCGTGGACCATTCCTGCGACATCGTCTTGCTGGATGCCGACAGTTGCGGAACGGAGGTCTGGGACTTTGCCGCCAACTTGCGTCAACAGTCAATTCGGCCTGTGATCCTGTTTTCCGCAGGGAATCGTGCCAGTTCGCTGGCCCAATGTCGTGAGCGGGGTCTGGAAGCTTACCTGATCAAGCCGGTGTCCCCGCGCTCCCTGAGCATCGCTCTGCAGCAGGTCAGCGGACAGCCCGTGGCGAGATTCACCACCGATGATCTGCAGGAAGGAATTGCCCGCACGAATCAGTCCGGTCAGGTGCAGGGGGCGAGCCTGGAGCACACCAGCGATCCGGTCAGGGTATTGATCGTCGATGATCACGGTTCCAATCGCGCGCTGATCAGCGAGGTGTTGCGGCGACGCGGTCATCAATGGCAGGAAGCTACATCCGGCCAGCAGGCGCTTGACATGATTCAGGAGCAGGAATTCGATATCGTGCTGATGGATGTTGAGATGCCTGAAATGGATGGCCTGGAGACCACGGCACGCATCAGGGCCCTGCCGTATCCGGTGTCTTCCATTCCAGTCGTGGCCGTCACAGCCTACGTGACCGACCAGGACCGGCAGCGCTGCCTGGACGCCTCCATGAACGACTACCTTGCCAAACCGATCAATGTGATTGACTTGCTGGAGAAGATCGAGCGCTGGGGCCGTACGGTTGCGCCCGATGATTCGGGTGGCTCGATGGCCGAGAACCTGGAAGAGCAATTGCTGATTCAGGACGCTCCGGACTGGGCCACTCGCATTACCCGCACCATTGTGGCTGCCGACGGGGATGGTCAGCAAAAGGAAGACACGGAAACCACGATCGATACGTGGGAGGAGGAGTTCCACCCCTTTACCGCCGCATTGACGCGATTTGGCGGGGATGAACAACTGCTGAGAATGCAGATGGATTTCTTTCTGGACGGCACGCCTTTGTTAATGCAGAAGATCCAGGAAGCCATCCAGCAGCGTGATGCCCGATCACTGCTGCACCACGCCCATCGGCTGAAAAGCCTGGTCAGTAATTTTGACCACGAGATGGCTGTCGAGCTACTGACGAATCTGGAAGAGATGGGCAGGACTGAATCACTGGACAAGGCCACTGTGACATTGGCCTTGCTGGAATCCCTGATCGAGGATTTGCACGAAAAGATCGCCGCCTATTAGCCGTCGTGCGTCATATGGTCAGCCAGCCGCCGAGGGGGAATCGGTTGACCATTCGCTGGTGAAGAATGGAGGTGTTTCTGTATATGTTGTGGCATGAATCGACGGTAGTCCTATGAATGATGAATGATGAAGCCAAAACTCCGGTTCCGGTACCCGATCTCCGCCACAGGTTGGCAATGCGTACCGGATTGCGACCCCGGCAGATGCTGGGCAAGTACCGCGTCGGCAGATTGCTGGGGGCGGCGGGTTCGCCCGCGTATATTCCGCATTCGACACCATTGAAGGTACATGGGTGGCGCTGAAGGTTCCTCACGAGCATTTTTTGGATGAGGAATTGATGGATTTGTTTCGTCAGGAAGTTCGCTTGCTGGCCCGCCTCGACCATCCCGGCGTGTTGCCACTGAAAAACGCCAGCATTATCGACGGCCGTTTTGTGGTCATCACCCGGTTGGGCCGCGAAACGCTGGACGATCGGCTGTCGCGACGCATGTCGGTCGCAACCGCACTGGAGCTGGCCGACCAAATGATTGCCGCCGTGGCCTATGCCCACGAAGCCGGCATCATCCACTGCGATATCAAACCCGAAAACTTTATCCTGTTCGATAACAACGAAATTCGTTTGTCCGATTTTGGGATTGCCAAGGTATCCACATTGACCATCGCCGGTTCTGGCACGGGAACCGTCGGTCACATGGCTCCCGAACAGGCCATGGGCAAACCATCGATGAGGTCTGATGTGTTTTCGCTAGGGCTAATTATCTACCGCATGCTGGCGGGGCAGTGGCCGGAATATCCTTTTGACTGGCCGCCTCCCAGGGCCGGCAATCTGCGACGCAAGCGTGTTCATCCCGACATGATTGCGCTAATTCGAAAAGCGATTGCCGCTCGTCCCCGCGACCGTTTTGCTGATGACTGCAAGCTGGAAAGACAATTTCAGTCCATTTGTCCCAAGGTCTTGCGTCATCTGAAACGACATTCGGGCAGCCGTTCATGAGAAAATGTGATACGTGGTTCGAGCAGGACTTTCAGGTAGTCCAACAGGTCGCGTTGCAGTTGCTGAAGGATGAAAAAGGCGTTGCCGGGCGAGTGGTCCGTTAGCGGGTTCATCGCGTGCCGAAATTCATCTCGCACTGCTCGGTGTGATCGATCAAGCTTCAGCAGGCGACCCTTAAGATGCTGTAGAAATGCATGAGCCCGTTCGATTTCTGACATGGGAATATCATCCTGTAACTACTTGTCCGTCTCCTCTTGCTCGATTGCATCGGTCAGTGCCTGAATGGTTTCAGTCAACTGATCAAGATCGTCGATGATCTGCTCGCGTTCGGGAATCGACTTGCGATCCACCTTCCCGTAGGGACTATAACGTGAGTGCCAGCAAGCCACCTCGGGGTCTGCCGGCAAGCTCGCTTTGCTGGCGGCCATTCTCGCATGGTCGACGGCGGCAATCAGCCGACGGCAGGCGTTGAAGAGATCATCCCCTTGCTCAGCCAGTTGCAAGGCCCGGGCCAGGTGATGGCTGGCCAGCGCCAGATGCGCGCGGGCCATGACCGCATCGAATTCCCTGATCGTAACACCGGGATCCCGGCCCATTTGTTCCATCAGACCGGCGATTTCCCGGATGGCTTCGTCCATCCGCAGCCGGTTTGACTCGTTGGCGCTCGAACGCGCTACGTTGATCCAGAAGATGGCTTCCTGGGCATGCGAGCGGGCCGCTTCAAAATTTCCCTTTCGATAATGGATGTTCGCCCGTGTCAGGGCTTCGGACATGTTAAAGCGAAAGGGATACCAGAAATCAGGGCGTTGCACCGACCACACAGGGGGCATGTCAGCGACGGGGACATCAAATTCCGAAATCGATTCGCCTTTCGGCTCCTGTTTGGGTGAATCTTCCTGAAACTCGGTCCCTGTCCGGGCCGCGGATGACTCCTGAATGGGATCAAAACCGCTGCATAACAGGCTGTTCCAGGCAATCAGAAACACGATGCAATCCCTCATTTGATATTGGCCGTTGTAAGAAGGTGGAAATGTGGATGCCCAGGTGGTCGATGCTGTACGCACCGAGGCGTTCGCAAGTCGATGCAATTTGTGTACCGGATAGCCGGTGGTACCTCAGACCGTGTGGATCCACCGGGAATCCATCGCCGGGCGCCACGACCGGTTGTTGGCCAGGAAGAAACATTTGCAGTTTTGCCTGGAAATTGCTCGCGCCGCGCACTGACTGGTCGCGCT
>CAMYKF010000691.1 GCA_947258905.1 uncultured Pirellulaceae bacterium
AAAGGCACCAGCGAGTCCGGATTCGGCACGTACACACAATGCATCGACGCCAAACAGCTGCGTGACAAGCGAATCCGGTTCAGCGGCTTTCTGCGAAGCGAGCTCCAAGGCGACGGCGGGCTCTGGATGCGAATTGATGCCGACAAGGAGGCTGTTGGTTTTGACAACATGCACGATCGCCGCGTCCAAGGCAAAACGGATTGGACCAGGCACAGCATTGTGTTGGATGTGCCCGCTAAAGCAACCAAGATCTGTTTTGGTTTTTTGATGACCGGCAAAGGTGATTTGTGGGCCGACGATTTCATGATCGAAGTCGTGGCTGACGCCGGTGGCGGACCAAAAACAACGGGAATGAAGCGGGAGGATTGTGCGGACAACATCTCACGCAGAGTCGCAGAGTATGAGGGGCTTGTTTCCTACCCGATTGGTTTGGTGAATTAGCCGAACGCCTTACGTATGTCACACCCGAAAACGAACTCAACTCTGCGTCTCTGCGGCTCTGCGTGAGGCTTTCCAGCTTTGGGGCTGCTCTGCGAAAGCACTTCTTGGCGTAGCGGGCGTGTGCCGGAAGGGAAAAAGAGGGCAGGTCTATCCATTGGCCTATGAGAGCCTATGAGAAAAGGCTTGCCGAATTACAACGGCAAGCCCTTGAAAACAAGTCGGGCTGACTGGATTTGAACCAGCGACCTCCTGACCCCCAGTCAGGCGCGCTACCAGACTACGCCACAGCCCGAGTTGGTCGTTTGAATGACCACCCGGCATGGTATCAGGTTCGCCCGGAAATGGCCAGACGCATGCAGTACTAACACCCTGAGGCAACTGGTTTTGCGGAAGACATGCGTGCGGAAAACATGCGTGCCGACAATCCTTCGGGGATTCCAGTTGTCCGGTGGTATCGCTTCGCTCAACCAGCGGCTAATCGCTGGCAAGCCTCCAGCTTGCTCCGTACGGAACTGCGGCGGGGTGTCGCAGCCACGGTCAGGAGTGCAGGCTCATCTTGCCGGCGCTGCAAACGAAAATTGCCCGCTGCGTCTCATCGCAGCCCGCGTGTTATCACTGACCACCACGCGAGCCGTAGCCGTGATCCGCGATTCGGTAATCAGTTCGTTCAGATGCCGGGTGACTTCCTCCACACCCGCCTCGTTCTCGATGACTCGCATCAGACGAATGGGCCGGTGTCGCCATTCCTGATTCAACGTAAACAGGTGAGCCAGCAGCAACATCAGGTCGCCATTCTTCTGACCCCGCCACCACACATCGATCGTACCGGCACCCGGCTGCCACGGATCAGTCTCACTGACCTCTTCTGATAACTTCACCGCAATGATGCTGCGCTTGAGGCGGGAGACCACTCGCAACATCGCCCCAAATGACTCGGCCTTCTCAACCGACGACGGCCAGCCGACCAGCACGGTGTTCGGTCGCAACGCGCCAAACCCCTGGCACTGAACCAGATTCTCAATGCCCTCGGCCCGATTGCTTGACGCTACGACGGAAGGAAAAGCTTCCAAATTCTGCTTGCGCACAAACTGGTGCAACAGTTCTTCCTGCCCTTCAATCCGCTCGATGCGATTCTCGATGTCGCCGTGGATGACCTGACCGAGCAGCAAGATGCCGTGTCCATTCGTCAGCCAGTGACCATAAACGGCCAGGTGCGGCCGATCCCAGCCCGCGCCAGCGAGAACCAGTATGATCGGTCGCCAGTTCTTGGGGTGATACAGTTCCTCTTCCAGCTTGAGCAGATTCTTGCGAGTACGCTCAAACAAAAGGCCGCTGTTAATATCGCCCCAGCGAGCCTCGATCTCGCGCATCCCGATGTAATAATGAATACCGGCCATGATTACGATCGAACCCAGCGCCCAGCGCCAGTCGATCAACAGCATTACGGCGATGCAGCCGACCGCTCCGGCCAGCGATGTCATCCAGTGACTGTAACGAAACCGTGGCCGGTAACTCGGGTTCTTGGTGATGCTTTCGTAAAACGTGGCGAGGTTGATCAGTCCGTACGTGATCATGAACGCCATCGTGATCAACGGGGCAATCGTATCGAGATTGGCCAGCAGGATCCCGATTTGCGAAATGATAAACGTGACGATGATCGCTCGTCGCGGTTCGTTGTTGGGTCCGCTGCCGGGGCCGAAAAACCGCAATGACGTAAAGATTTCGTCCTTCGACAACGCCTGCAGAATACGCGGCGCGCCCATCATGCTGCCCAGGGCGGACGACAAGGTTGCGGCGAAGACGCCCGCAGTGATCAGCACGGGCACCAGGGCGATGTCGTTGACGATGAGGTTGTTGTCGATGAGTGCTTCATACGATCGGGTGCCCGCCATGCAAATGGCCATGGTCACATAAATCACAGCCGTGACCAGGATGGAAGCCAGCGTACCGAGCGGGATGGAGCGGGCGGGATCCTTGAGGTCGCCGGACATGTTGGCGCCCGCCATGATGCCGGTCACCGCCGGGAAGAACAAAGCGAACATCGTCGCCAGACTGTTGCCTTCGGTGAAGTGCGGCGTGATGTTGGATTGCAGCGTGGCAAAACTGAAATCCAGCGCGGCACCGGCATAAAACGACACCAGCGACAGCCCCAGAATACCGAGGATGAAAAACTGCACCTTGATGGTCCAGCCGGCACCAATGTACACGCACACAAACACCACGAAGTTAATGATGGAGGCCACGATCCACAGCGGGATTGCGCTGGAGACCGTGCCGAAAAACGCTTCGGAAAAACCGATGACATACATGGCTACAGAAATGGCCTGGGCGAAAAAGAAGATG
>CAMYKF010000692.1 GCA_947258905.1 uncultured Pirellulaceae bacterium
GGGCTAATGAGCTTGACAGCAGCCCATGCTCATGAATGCCAATCCTCTTTGAGGTAAAACTATCAACTGGAGAGCCGGATGCGGGAGAACCGCCAGTCCAGTTCGGAGGGAGGGGAGAGCTAACCACTCTTCCCTACCCCTATCTTTCAAGACGTGTTCGGTTTGAGTAGCTGCGCTCGCCAGAGCGTGGGCCCGCTTCCGCCGTCTGGCGACGGCAGCTACGCTTCGACACCGGCGAGTGTATAACAACGCGAAGCGCCACACCGGGTTGCGTTGTCCGACGCCTTGTTACCGGAGATCCATTATGACCTGCTCGAAGATTACGCGACGTGATGCCCTGAAGATGACTTCACTGGCTGCGCTGGGGACACAAGCCGCGGGGGGAGCGCTGGCCGAATTGCTGACGAAATTGCCGATGGAGGACGCACAAGCGGCTGCATCGAACCGCAAGGTGCGAATCGCAGTCGTTGGCGGCGGTTTCGGAGCATCCTTTCACTGGCACCAGGATCCCAACTGTGAGGTGACTGCCGTCACCGACTTGCGACCAGACCGGCGTCGCGTGTTAAGTGAACGATATCGATGCGATGCGGTGTACGAATCGCTGGAAACCATGATCGAGCAGGCACAGGACGTTGACGCCGTGGCGATCTTTACCGAAGCACCGAATCACGAAAGACACACGCGGATGTGTATGGAGCGTGGCTGGCACGTGATTTCGGCAGTGCCCGCCTGCCTGACGCTGGAAGAAGCCGAGCGACTCGAGGAGATCAAGGAAACGACGTCGCAGCCCGGCAGCTATTCGAGGAGGGAAAATTCGGAGATTTGTTTTACAGCGAAGTGGAATATTATCACCCCACGATCGGGCATCCGGATTCCCCACTTTCCTTTCACAACGGCAAACGAACCTGGCGGTACGGATTCCCGCCGATGCTCTACCCCACGCATTGCACCGGATTGCTTGTGGGAGTCACGAAGGAGCGATTGACCGAAGTGTCCTGTCTGGGTTGGGGTAACAAAGACAATCCGGCTTTGCAGGATAACGACTACGACAATCCCTTCAGCTCGGCGGCGGCGCTGTTCAAAACAAACCTCGGTCACTCCTGTCGCTGCAATGTCTTTTGGGATGGCACGGCGCACGGCGAGCGAGCGCAATGGTTTGGTTCCGGGTTGACTTTCTACATGCCGGGCTCTGGTGGCCAGCCGTTTCGGCTGCAAGGCAGCGACGCTCCCGAGTGGGATCAGTTGCCGGATTATTGGCCCTTGCTGCCGGAATCGATGAGGCAGGACACGGGACATGGCGGCTCGCATCCGTTTCTGACGCACGAGTTTGTTTCAGCCCTGATCGAAGACCGTGAACCCGTGATCGATCTGTACGAATCTCTGGCCATGACCGTTCCCGGAATCGTCGCGCATCAGTCCGCACTCAAGGGCGGCGAGCAAATGAAGATTCCGCAGTTCGAGCGACCATGATCTGTGTTGTAGCCCAAGTTGCAACACTTCGGGCAAATCCGGCTCGCGTGCCCGAAATTATTGCGAATCCGGCTACATCGTCTGCCCACCGAAACCGAGCATGTATTCAGCGTCTTACCGGTTGCGTTGGTTGCCCTGTGCGGCGACATGTTCAGGTCGGGCCTCGCGAAACCGGTCCAGCGCTGCCTGGAGCATCCGTCTGGTGTCGAGCTGCTCGGCCGTCATTTCGTGTTCAGCAAGCGGCGCGGATTCCAAAACGTCATTGCTCACATCAATAAACCGTCCATCCGCATACAGCTTGTCACGCCGGGTGCGGGCCCATTGCTGGCCAGTCGAGCCGCCATTACGGGCAAACCAGCAGTAAATCCACTTGCGCGGCGTGCCAGTCTCGCCACGCAGCTGCGGCAGAAAACTGACGCCGTCCAGTTCCAGCGTGTCGGGAATGGTAACCTCGCCCGCTTCGCATAGTGTGGGCAGGAAATCGCTGAAGTCGATCAGGTCGATCGAGACTCGTCCGGCCTGGATCGTGCCAGGCCAGTTAGCGATCAGTGGCACACGGGTGCCGGCGTCGGTCATTTGTTTCTTGCCACCGGCTACTTCGCGATCACCCATCATGGAAACGATCGGCTTGTCGGTGCCATTGTCACCGGTGAACATGAACAGCGTGTTGCCTCGGACGCCGGCGTTATCCAGTTGCCGGGCCAGCTTGCCCACGATCTTGTCCATATACGCCACCATGTCGCCAAAGTATTTGGGATCGCCCTTGTAGGTTTCCGAACCCGTGTTGGCCGGATCCCAGTCGTCTGAGTCAGGCGTCGGGCAAAACGGACAATGGGTGAGGATCATCGGATAGTAGACGAGGAACGGTTTTTCTTCCCCTGCGTGGCGGCGAATAAACTCGCAAGCGTAATCGCTGACCACATCCGGTCCATACTCGCCGGCGGAGAAGTCAACTTGTTCGCCGTTGATTTCCAGACCGGGATTTGGATACCGCTCGGGGACCCGGTTCATTTGCCACAAACAATACTCGTCAAATCCGAATTGATGCGGATCTCCCTTGAGTTGCCACTTGCCTATCACGCAGGTTTCATACCCGACGTTTTGCAACAAGTTGGCGAAAGTGGTTTCCGTTTCCGGCAGCACGCCAAACCTGGTGTAGTTGCGGACGTTGTAGATGCCGGTCATCAATTGGACGCGGGAGGGCGTACACAGCGGCTGCGAGTAGCAATGTTCAAACCGCAAACCCGTGCGAGCCAGTTCGTCCAGATGCGGCGTCGACCACGATGTCCCGCCGTTGGCCCCCACGCACTCGTAGCCAAAATCATCGGCCATGATGAGGACAATATTGGGGCGTTCCTGTGCCTCGACTGAAATCGCCACCAGCAGCACTAACGCGGAGCTCAGCACGACTCGTATGACTGGCCAGTTCATGCTTGATTCTTTGACCTGAACTTTTACTTAAACTTCAACCTTAACCCGCCCAGTCAGCGACGTCGACATCGACAACGACGACGACAAGAGTTGATTCAGTTTAACCTGACAGCCCTCTGAATCTGGATGTCCGTCGCATTGCTTGTCTCGCGCTGTTTGAGGATGTCGCGCACGACGTCCATGCCGCTGGTCACCTTGCCAAATGCCGCAAATGATTTGTCTTCGATCACACGGCTTTCCGTGTCGTCCAGCAGAGGCTGGTCACCGATGCAGATCACAAAAAATCCGGTCAGCAAAGATGCGTCGTCGATGACAAGAGAAATCGTACCGTCACGATGAAGCAGCGTCCGCTGGTCAGCAGGCCAATGTACCGGGGCATCCAGATCAGCGGGCAACGCCGGGTCGTCAGATGCCAGCGCGAACTGAGCGTCCAGTCCATCACTAACCGCATAGCCTTCGGGTTGTTCCGTGTAAAATCGTCCGTTGGAATATCGGCCTTGATGAACCAGCCGCAAAAAATGGGCTACGACCGTGGGCGCCTTTTCATTGTCCAATTCAACTTCCATGTCCCCTGCCGTAGTCTGGATCAGCACTATGGGCCGCGCGGGTATGGGCTCTTTCCGCCACTGAAAGCGGGGCAGGTTATCGAATTCGACTTCCGAAAGATGCGCCCGATCTGCTGCGACGCGTAACAGTGGCTTTTGATAACGCCACTCGCCGTCGCCGAACACCTCGCGGCACAGCTCGGCCAGTTGTGGATCGTATTCGAGGAGTTCATCCCGTGTGTTGACGTGGTTATGCAAGGAATCGTTTTCGCGGTTGTCGTCGAACCACGACTGGACGGCTTCAGCCCAATACTCGTCCCTGTTGGTGATGGCATACGTGTTGGTCCACAGGCCGGTGGCTTTGGCTTCTGTCCACACCCTTTTCAGCCGTTCGTCAAATGTCGGGTCGACATCAGGCAAACCCATGGCATGGATCGCGTGCGCGAACTCGTGGATGCAAATGTTTTCGGTTGAGTAGGGATCGTTGGGGTGTCCGAGCAAGTTTTCTTCGGCGCAGCTAACGGCGGGCGCCGACGGAGTAGCGCCGAGTCCTCGCGCCCTGCGATCCCAAAAGACCCGTGGCTCGAGATGTCGATGTTCTGGGATGTCGCTGGTGAATTCGTTCCATGCCATCACGGCCAGCCGCGTCTTGTTGTCCGCCATGGCATTGAGAATGTCATTTCGATGGCCCAGCATCTGGCGCACAATCCATCCCGCTTCCCGAATCGCCGCGTCGGAGACGTTGGCCGATCCCACCACCGGCAAGCCGCCGACGTTCAGGTATTTTTGGTAGAACCCGTCGAGTTCCAGGTCGGCGCGAACGTCCGTGGGGACCGGCGTAACCGGCTGGCCAAGGGCTTCCCCGTTTGTCAAAGGAGCCAACAGCGTCAACAGCAGAAAATGGGCAGTAGCCAATCGTGGCATAGTGAAATATCCGTCAAAAGAAATCGGTTGTGTCCGCCAGGGACTTGCAAGACATATCGTAGCGCGTCGCCCCCCTGATGCCAGCGCGGTCAGTGCAACAAGCTTTCTCCAATCAGAATTGCTTTCGAACTGAACTCTCCCGCTGTGTTCGAGGTGTGCGAAGCGGCCTGCATTTCTCGTGCGATTCGCAAATCTGCTCAGTTGGAATATTTAGTTGAGCACGCGCGAAACCGCGGACGCTGGATCAGCAAATACGGTTGCCAGCGTCGCGTCACTGAATCACCTTGCCGGAAAACTTGTTTTCCACGTGTTCGCTGGTATAGCGGGGACCGCGCCACATCTTCAGATAATGCCACAGCAGGAATCCTCGCGGACCTTCCGCTTCCTCGCGGCCCAGCAGCGGCAAATAGATCCACGGCACGGTCGGATGGTTGTGGTGAATGGCGTGCCAATTGTGATTAAGCCAAATCAGGTCAATCGGAGCGAACAGCCACAGGTTTCTGGCTCCGTGCAACACATGCCGCTCGGTTCCAAAGTGATGCACATACTGCATCGCCGACCAGCTGAGGCCGAATCCAAAGTAGACAATGGCATAATTCAACAGCGGAATGCCCAGTGACCAGACAATCAGCACGTGCAGCACGATGGCTGCCAGACCCTCGCAGCGGACCTTGCGCCAGTAAACAGGGTTCAGCGAGTCCATAAAGGCTCGCGATGGCCGGTCAAATCCCCAAAACCCCGGCTTCAACATAAACGGAAACAGCACGACCACGATGTTTGAGAGCACCACAATCATCCAGTAAAAACCGGTGATGATTCCGTACAAAGCCAGCCACTTCAGCACCGGACGATCCCCGTCAAAGTACAGGTCGAACGCTTCATCATCAGATCGATTGCGACGATGGTGGCCGATATGCCCCTGACGAATCAGGTGATAGGGTGCCGGAAAAAACAGTGCCATGAACACGCCCAGCAGCTCATTGATTCGTTTGTTGGGATGCAGAATCCCGTGTTCGGCTTCGTGAACAATCGAATAAATCGAATTGCCCACGATGGCAAACAGTGCGGCAAGAATGGCCAGATGCCACCAGGTCGTAGCCTGACTCGTGAAATAGAAAATCGCAAACGTGGCCGCCAATTGCAGCGCTATGATCAGCAGATTCAACGGGGCGGGAATGGGGAAAGCTCGCGCAACCGGATTCTCGGCGCGCGTGATCTCTGCAGCGGTTGCGACCCGATCATCAGTTGCCGGATGCTGTTTGCCGGCAAGCGATTCAGTCATGTGCTTTCCCCAAGTGCTTCATTGGCGCCCGCGCGTGCGGTACATTGGTCGGTGGCCGGGAAAGATAATGGAAAGATATCCGATGTAACAGCGAATGGCAAATATGGCCAGCGACTTCAAAACAGGATTGGCACCGACGGATCACGGATCACACGGGGACGGATTCGATGCGTCAGAAAACAACCAGGGCTTTTCGTTCGGCGTTGAAGTTCCCTCGCGCGAAGACATAGCGACCTACCCCAAAGCCTGGTATTTGTTCGGCACGACGCGTGAACTGGCACGCGGACCGGTCACCAGAGAGATCATTGGTCAACCGCTGGTCGGATTCATGACCGAAAGCGGCAAGGCCGGAGTGTTGCACAGCCGTTGTTCGCATTTCGGATCGGATCTCGGTAACGGATGTGTGAGCGGCGAATCGATCCAGTGTCCGTTTCACGGCTGGGAATATGGCACCGACGGGCAATGCACAAGGATTCCAGCCGCGCAAGAGATACCCGGGTTTGCCCGGCAACAGGCGTTCCCCACTCACGTCATGTACGGCAACATGTACTTCTTCAACGCCGACACGCCCCTGTTTCCTTTTCCCTTTTTTGAGGGAATCGATCCCGGAGAACTGGTGGCCGCGCCGCCGTTTGAGTTCGTAGTCGACGCACCCTGGTACATGATCGGTTCCAACGGTGTTGATCGTCAGCATTTCCAGTGCGGACATGACCGCAAGATTTTGTCAGGCCCGGAGGTCGAGCACCCCAATCGTTTTGTACATCGCATGACGGCTTCGTTCGAAGTCATTGGATCGTCGCTGACGGATCGCCTGATGCGACGGTTCGCTGGTGACCGGGTCACCTTGCATGTCGATGACTGGTGCAGCACTTTTATCCTGACCCGCTCGACGCTGTCCAAAACAGAATCATTTGGCGTTCTTTCAACGGTTCCCATCGGACCGCGCCAAACACTCGTCCATGTCACCTGCTGTGGCTGGAAAAGCAAAACCGGGATTGCCCGCGTCTTGTGGGACCCGCTGAGTGCCCGCCTGCGTCGCCTGTTCATTCGGGAGTTCTTGCGTCCGGATGTAAAGCTGTTGGCGCAAACCGATTACTCACCGCATTCGTTGCTGGAAATCGATCAGCAATACGTTGAATACATGCAGTGGCTGGCAGCCTTGCCCCGTTAACCAAGAAAAGGAGTCAGGAATGAATCACAGAATTTGCCGATGGACTGCGGTTTGCATTTTCCTGGCATGCTGGCCAGCCACCGCGACCGCCTGGCAGGAGTCGTCGGAAGCTTCCGTTGATGAAGAAGCGATGCACACGGAATTGCAGGCACTACGCGATGTGATGGTCGAGGCCTACGAATCGCGCAACCTGGACGGACTCATCGAAAACCTCGGACCCGACATCGTCATCACCTGGCAAAATGCCGAGCGCAATCGCGGTCCCGATGAGTTTCGGGCCTTCTACGACCGGATGATGGAAGGGGGCGGCTCGATCGTGGTCGATATCCAGAGCCAATTCGAAGTCGACGGAGAGGCTGACCTGTACGGCGATTCGTTCGCCGTGGCCAGCGGGACACTCGACGACACATTCAAGTTGCGTGACGGCCAGGAATTCACGCTTAACAGCAAATGGACCGCTTCGCTCTCGAAGACCGACGGTGCCTGGAAAGTCGTCAGCTTTCATGTATCACCCAGCGTGTTTGACAACGCCATTCTGGATGTCGCCAGAAGCTGGCTGGTGACGATAGCCTTCATCGCAGGGTTCGCCGGATTTGTGCTGGGGGCCCTGGTGGCATGGTTCATCATCCGGTCATCCCGCAAGTCTGCCTCCGGTCCAGCGAGTGAGTGATCGCCATGAGCGCTCAACAGGGTACCAGCCCTGAACAACAACTTGATCCGTCGCCATCCGGTTTGCTGGCCGCTGCCCGTCAGTACTACGCGGACCACCATGGCGAGGACCTGGATCGCCAACGCCTGACCGCAATTACGCAGGAATTTGGTTGCGAGTTTGCGACGGCGGTACTGTACGAGTACTTTTATCGCCGCCTGCCGCACGGGTTGAGGCCCGGGGCAGACCTGCCACAGGACCATTCCGCTGCACCCCACTTTACATTTATGCAAAACGCAACGCTGGCAATTGTGCCGGGGGCCCTGTATCTGGAGCGTCCGGGTGTGGGAGGTGATGGCCGCATGTTGCGTGATGTGGCGGAACAAAATGACTGGCCCGCGGATTTGGTTCCAACCAGCGGTACCGGGCGCGTCGACGATAACGCGGTCATTGTTCGGCAATGGCTGGCCCGGCGATCCGACCGGAAAATCATCCTGGTATCCCTGAGCAAGGGCACCACGGACACGGTCCGCGCGATCTTCGATTCCAGTGACCCAATGCCGCAGAACATAGCGGGTTGGGTCAGCATCAGCGGCATTCCCTTCGGCACGCCGATGGTGAACTGGATGATGGAGCGCTGGTTGTTCCGTCGGATCTGCCGGTTCGCCTGCTGGATTCGCAAGGCGGATGTTCGCGCCGTTGGTGACCTGACGTATTGCACTGACCCGGCGAGCCGTTTCAGCGGAGATGCCCCGTTTCCGGTTTACCATATCGCCGGATTCCCGCGCCGCGAACATCTGTCATGCCGTCGGGCAAGGCTCTGGTACCGGCGCTTCCGTAACGACGGCCCCACGGACAGTGTGTTGATGCTGGGCGATCTGATGCATGTTCCCGGGATTGTGATTCCGGTCTGGGGAGCCGATCACTACCTGAAAACGGGATGGGATACGGGGCAGACCGTCGAACGAATCATGAATCATCTGGTGGACCAGCACCGGCACGAGGTTGGTTTTTCAAAGGCAGGAACAGTGTGAGCAGAAAACCGTTTCGCATTGTGTTGATCTCACCGAAAGGGCCCCTGTATCGCCATCGCGGGGGCATTTTTCGGAAATCGCTGCGTTACATGCCGCTGACGTTGCCTACACTGGCAGCGCTGGTGCCCGAGGAACTTCACGCGGAGGTCGTCTGCATCGACGAGGGCATTCACGACGTCGATCTCGATATCCAGGCGGACCTGATCGGCCTGACCGTGATCACGGGCACGGCCACGCGGGCCTACGAACTCGCCGCACATTTTCGCAAACGTGGAATCGCGGTCGTGCTCGGTGGACCTCATGTGACGCTGGTCCCCGATGACGCCCAGCCACATGCCGACAGTATTGTGATTGGATATGCCGAGGATGAATGGCCGCAACTGCTGTATGATTTTGTCCAGGGCAGAATGAAGTCGCGTTACATTCAATCGCCCTCGCTCGATTTGTCCGATCGGCCGTTACCGGACCGCAACTTGTTACCGCGCCGGCGGTTCCTGACGCCGCACGTCTTCGAAGCCACTCGTGGATGCATTCACAATTGTTCCTTTTGCGTGGTCCCGTCGGCGTGGGGAAGAAAGCCGCTGCAAAAACCCGTCGATGAAATTGTGGCGGACATTGCCCGACAGCGCGCCCGACAGGCGATTTTTGTTGACTTGAATCTGATCGCGGATCGCCAGTACGCGCGGCGGCTGTTTACCGCACTGATTCCGTTGCGCATCCAGTGGTACGGCCTGGCGACGACGCTGTTGTGTCATGACCTGCCGTTGCTTGATCTGGCGGCCGAAAGCGGGTGCCGCGGATTGCTGATGGGGCTGGAGTCGATCAGTGACAAGAATCTGAGCCAGAATCACAAGCGTTTCAATGAGCCGGAGACCTATCGCGCCGTGGTCGAGCGACTGCACGAGCGCAACATCGCCTTGCAGGGATGCTTTGTATTTGGCCTGGATGACGATAAGCCGGAAGTGTTCGAGCGTACCGCCCGGCTGGCGGTGGAAATCAAGATCGATCTACCCCGATTCGCCATTGTGACGCCGTTTCCGGGTACGGAATTGTATCGGCGACTTGAGGCGCAAGGCCGTATCCTGACCCGGAATTGGGAGTTGTATGATGGCCAGCATGTCGTGTTTCAACCAGCCAACATGTCGGTCGATGAGTTGCAACAGGGTAACGAGGCGGCGTGGAAGCATGCGTATTCATGGGGCAGTTTTGCGCGCCGCCTGAGGAGCACTGCTGCGCCCTGGCATGTCGCGCTAATCACCAACCTCGGTTACCGGCATTACGCCCGCCATCTGGACCGGTTCTATAACTGTGACTGGATGATAACACCGAAGCTGTTTCCCCATCGGCCTGCGGAGTGGAACACGGAAAACCAGGCCGACATGGTAGCGGACCCGGCCCTTCTGCCCGTTATGCCCGCCGAATCCCCGACACAACTTGCTGCGCCGGAAATCAAAACGCAATCTCAATGAATCGATACGTACCCATTCATGAACTGCAATCTCGACGGACGGTGAAGTCCCAACC
>CAMYKF010000693.1 GCA_947258905.1 uncultured Pirellulaceae bacterium
CTCTCCGCGTAAACATGCTTTGGCATTGCCTGTCATACAGGGTTCAAACACAATCAATACAGGTTGCCATCTTAACGCTGGCCGGACCGCACAACGGCGGATGAGAGGGTCCACTTGTTGTGGGCGGGTCTTCCGACCCGTCCCGCCGGGCGAATTTTGGTGAGTTCGGACTCAAACATCATACGGGACCCACCATTACCTGAAACCAGGCACCCATCATGACCATCACCCGCAATCCAACTCGCAGCGTGCAAATTGGTTCCGTCACGATTGGCGACGGTCACCCGATCGCCGTGCAGTCCATGACGGCCACGCGCACGCAGGACATCGACGCCACGGTCGCTCTGGTCAACTTGCTGCATGAGGCCGGCGCGGATGTGGTTCGGGTGGCAGTGGATAGTCAGAAGGATGCCGAGGCGGTGGCCGAAATTCGCCAACAGACGGCCGCCAATCTTTCAGTCGATTTGCAGGAGAATTACCGGTTGGCCGTGTCCGTGGCGCCGCATGTCGACAAGCTGCGCTACAACCCGGGACATTTGTACCACCATGAGCGTGACAAGCCGTGGCAGGACAAGGTGCGGATGATCGTGGATACGGCTGCCGAGCATGATTGCGCCATTCGCATCGGCGTAAATTGTGGTAGCGTCGATCCGGACAAGAAAGAAAAGTACGATCCGCGCGATTCAATTTCTCCGATGCTCGACAGTGCCTGGGAGCATTGTGAATTTGTCGATTCGCTGCGGTTCACGCGTTACTGTGTTTCGCTGAAGGACTCCGATCCGCAGAAGGTCATTGAGGTAAATCGTCGCTTTGCAGAGCGTCGGCCCGACGTGCCGCTGCATCTGGGCGTGACCGAAGCCGGCATGCCGCCGGACGGCATTATCAAGACGCGGATTGCGTTCGAACAGTTGATTGGCTACGGGATTGGCGATACGATTCGCGTCTCCCTGACGGTGCCGAACGAGGAAAACATTATTTCCTGCCCCAGTTGCTCCCGTGTCGAGAACGAGGCCTTTGTACAACTCGCTCGCGAAGTTCGCGAGATGACCCGGTATGCGGAAGATCAGGCGATTACAATTGCCGTGATGGGATGCCGGGTTAACGGACCAGGAGAGACCGACGACGCGGATCTGGGACTGTGGTGCGGTCCCAATTATGTCAATTTGAAAAAAGGCACCGAATCGCTGGGCGCGTTTCCATATGAGGAAATTCTGGACAAACTGAAAAGCGAATTGGATAGACTGATCGAGCAAAAATCCGCAACGGCCTGATTACACGCTTCCGGGTTTACTCTGGCATGAACCAAATGATTAATACGCTTTTTTTGCCAGAACTGCGCGAGATGTTGCGGGTAGATGATTCGCAGGGACTGGCCGAATTCTGTGACGCCTTGCACCCGGCCCGCACCGCCGAATTTATGGAGGGGCTGGAACCGGACGAAGCCTGGTCCGTGCTCCAGCATACCGATTTGCCGTTGCGTGGCGAACTCTTTGGCTATTTCGACATCGATCGGCGTCTGGAGATGCTGACGACGCAGAATCGTGATCAGGTCGCTGAATTGGTGGCCGAGATGGCACCGGACGATCGCGTGGACATCCTCAGCGAACTCGATCCGCAAGTGCTGGAGGATATTCTGCAGCGGATTCCGGTCGACGAACGCCGCGACTTCATGCGGCTCAGCCAGTACCCCGAAGGCACAGCCGGAGCCGTGATGACTTCGGAAGTCGCCACGCTGCCCGAAACCCTGTCGGTTCGCGAAGCCCTCGATGAATTGGCCCGGGTCGCCAACGAGGTCGAAACGATCTATTACCTGTACGTCGTGGATGAAGACGATCATTTGCGTGGTATCGTTTCGGCGCGGCAGCTGGTGGCGGCCATGAAGACGCCTGACATGCTCCTGTCCGAATTGATGGAGCGTAGCGTCGTCTCAGCCCATCCCACTGATGACCAGGAGGATGTCGCCAACAAGGTCGCCAAGCTCGATTTGCTGGCGATTCCCGTGGTTGACCAGCAGCAACGCATGCTGGGCATCATCACGCACGACGATGTGATTGACGTGGTGCGGGAGGAAGCGACCGAGGATGCTCACCGCAGTGCAGCGGTGGAACCGCTGGATGAGACCTATCTGCGGACCCACATTTTGACGCTCAGCTGGAAACGCGGTATCTGGCTGGGGCTGTTGTTCTTTTTCGCCTTGCTGACCGCATTTGCGCTGGCCGAATACGAGGATACGCTCAAGAAATGGGCCTGGTTGATGGCCTTTATACCGGTCGTTATCAGTGTGGGCGGAAATTCCGGCAGTCAATCAGCGACGCTGGTGATCACGGCATTGTCCCGGGGCCATGTGCACCTGGGCGATTGGGTGCAAATTGTCCTGCGCGAATTGGCAATGGGTCTGTTGCTGGGTGCCGGGCTGGCCTTGCTGGGTTATTTGGTGTCGATGTTTTTCATCCCGTCCGATTCCGATGTCTGGTATCTGTCCACAGCCATCATTCCAATCACCCTGTTGCTGGTGGTAGTCGCCGCCACGCTGACCGGATCGGTCTTGCCGTTGATGTTTGAGCGGTTAGGCTGGGATCCGGCGTTGATGAGCAACCCGTTTGTAGCGGGAATCATCGATATCGTGGGCATCCTGATTTATGTGAATGTAGCCATCTACGTGCTGGGAAATCCTTTGGC
>CAMYKF010000694.1 GCA_947258905.1 uncultured Pirellulaceae bacterium
CAAAAACCACAGCGACTCGGCGTAGTAGTACCCTTCATCTCCACCAAAAGCAGTCACCTGTCGCCACACGGCTTTTGCACTCGCGCGCGTTGTAACCTCGCTCCCTGCCCGCTTCGCGTAGTAAGCGTATTCCGGGTGAAAATTTCGACAAACGATCGATCCCTCGGCCCAGTGTGCGCTGACAGAGTTACTTTTTTCAGCCTCGATCGCCGCGGCTACCGATTCTTTAAAATCCTTCAATTCAAGCGGAATTAAATTACGAATCTCCTCATCATTGGCAATGACATCGTGCTCAAGACCATCGATTAACGCCCGGGCGATATTGGTCGGCACCGACGTAACCAGTTTGAGCCAGTAGGACGAAAGCCGTGGCGTTAACACTGGCAGGCTCAACAGTCGGAACCGGTTGCCCGTGAGCTCCCCATACTGACGCATCAACTGCTCATAGGTCAGTACCTCCGGTCCCCCGACATCGTATATCTTGTTCGCAGCACCGGGTATCAGCGCCACCCGAAGAAGATACTCGAGCAAATTATCGAGCGCGATCGGAGTCGAGCGAGATTGTACCCAGCGCGGTGTGATCATGAGCGGAATGTAGTTGACAAGGTCTCTGATGATTTCGTAAGCGGCGGAGCCCGGCCCGACAATCATGCCGGCACGGATTTCGGTGACCGCAACTGAACCCTCTCGCAGTACATCTCCGGTCTCCGCTCTTGACCGCAGATGCTGCGATCGGGGATTGGCCGGGACGAGCCCACCGAGATACACAATGCGGCCGACGCCTGCCTGCGTTGCCGCCGCCGCGAAATTACGTGCCGCTTCGATGTCGAGATCAGCAAAGTTACGGCCGGCTGCCATCGAGTGCACCAGGTAAAAAGCGACGTCTATATCCTTGAGCGCCGCATGCAATGATTCGGGGCGCAATGCATCGGCCGCGACGACTTCCGCGCCCTTCCATTCTCTCGCCACCAGTACCGCGCGATGGCGGGCCGCGGCGCGCACCTGCCAGCCGGCTTCGAGCAACCTGGGTGTCAGATTTGTGCCGATGTAACCGCTGGCACCAAACACCAATGCCCTGACTGCTCTTGTCATTACCGAATTCCGAAATAAAACTAGAAGTCGCAGGCATCGAGAGCAAGCACAAAGTACGATCCGGGCCGGCTTTCTCCAGTGCGCGTGAAGCCACCCGGGTTGCAATACATATAGCACTGCTGACAATCGAAACACAGTCCACATGACATGCACCTGACGGCTTCCTGGAGTGCCTGCTTGTCACTGATCGTCCGGTCTATCTCCAGTCCCGGATCGAGAAGACGCTCCTCAGGAGGGCGGCGGGAGATGTTCGCACGACATTGATCGCGATAGTAATCGATCTTGACACTGCCAGCAGGCACGGCCTTGTACTTGCTTACATTGTGCGGCCGCTGCTCGCCGCGCAATTGGGCATGCGCTGCTTCGGCGGCGAGACGCCCTTGCGCAATCGCCCGGCTCGCGATTCCCGGCCCGCGGTCATCGCCACCGGCCCAGATATCGTCTTCGAGCTTGCCATCGTCTGTTGTGTGCAGCCATTGATGGCCGTCATGCACAGGATCCCAGTCTTGCCAGTCCGGAGCCTGTGACACAGCGACGATGACGGTGTCCACGGCCAGAGCCTCGTGCGGACCTGGCATTGGAACGGGGCGACGGCGCCCCTGTTCATCAGGTTCACCGAGGCGCATTTTCTGAATCTCGATTTGCCGAACCCTGTTGCCGTCGCGCACGATTCGGCTAGGTGACACGAGGAATCTGAACTGAACGCCTTCATCGTCAGCATCCTCTATCTCCTGGATTGCTGCCGGCATTTCCGTCCGGCTGCGCCGATACAAGACCACCACCTGGCCCCCCTCCCGCCTGCAACTGCGCGCGGCGTCGATGGCTGTGTTGCCGCCACCGATCACAGCCACCCGCTTTCCGGCCTGCGTCGGGGCTCCCTGTTTACGCTGTCGCAGATAGTCGATGCCCGATATCACTCCCGGGCCATTTTCGCCCGGTATGCCGAGATCCCTGGCCGCCTGGGCACCAAGACCCAGAAACATCAGGGCGTGTCGATCGCGCAGTTCATCGAAAACAACGTCGCTGCCAACATCCACGTTGCGAATCAGCGTGATCGGCAGATCGAGAATGCGCTCGATTTCGGCATCCAGAACGGCCCTGGGGAGCCGATAATCCGGGATCGCATGGCGCAACATGCCGCCGGCCAAATCGTGCCTTTCATAAATCGTCACGACATACCCCCGGCGCGCCATCTGATACGCAAATGACAAGCTGGCCGGCCCTGATCCGATGACGCCAATGGACTCCGGGTACTGTTTTCCATCCGGACCGTCTAACGGCAGTGATCGTGATATTCCCCAGTCCCCCAAGAATCTTTCCATCGCATTGATGGAGACCGAACCTTCCTTGTCACGGCGCGAACAAAGATCCTCACAGGGATGCGGACATATGCGCCCGATGGTGGCCGGAAATGAACCGCCGCCATGGGCGAAACAGACTTTCAACCTGGGCAATCGGGCGAAGACTCCACCGAAGATCATTGAGCAGATGGCCAATGAGTTCTCAGCGGGCATACCGACCAGCCACGGTAACCAGTACTTGCTCATGCGGTCCTTGCCCATCATGTCCCACGGATGCACAAAGACCGCGGCGCCCAGTGCCTCGGCCGCTTCAAACACCTCGAACAGGTTGGGATCGCTGAGATTCCACTGGTTTACGTGCGAGCCGATTTCGATGCCGGCCAGACCGAGTTCCCGGACACAACGCTCCAGTTCCGGAATGGCCAATCGTGGCCTTTGCATGGGTACCGTACCCAGCCCGCAAAATCGATTGGGATAGTCCCGGCAAATGCCGGCGATATGATCGTTGAGAATTTTTGACAGGTCCAGTGCGTCTTCGGCCTTGGCCCAGTAGCTGAACATGATTGGCACCGTCGACAGGACCTGCATGTCGACGCCATGCTGGTCACAATCCCGCATGCGCGCCTCGGCGCTCCAGCAGTTGTCCAGAATCTCGCGAAAGAACCGCCCGTCGATCATCATGCGGGCGCATCCGGGCTGGTGATGCACCAGCGAAACAAATCCTCCATAGCCGTATCTTTCGGCCAGATCGGGCCACGTTTCCGGCAGGATGTGCGTGTGCACATCGATGATCGGATTCTCGGGAAGCTGAATGGAGGTCACTGGTTGTGCCGTTGCAAGAACATTGGGTTGATGCTCAGCCCTCTCCCTCGGGGAAAGGGTGGTTGGGCTTTTTTCACAAAAAGACCAACCGGGTGAGGGCGGACATCTGTCATTTAGCGATACCTTGCGGAATCAATTCATGGCCCTCATCCGCCCTGCGGGCACCTTCTCCCCGAGGGAGAAGGGAATTGCGTCACTCAATTGTTGCGATGCATTTTAGTTCAATCGCAATGGGTGTGGGAAGCGCACCGACTTCGACGGTCGTGCGACAAGGCTGTACATCGGCAAAGTACTCGGCGTAGACCTTGTTATAGGCGGCAAAGTCGTCGGACATGTTGGTCAAAAAAACGGTGACATCGACCAGTTGTTCCCAGCTGGATCCGGAATCCTCCAGAATGGCCCGCACATTTTCAAACACGCTACGGCATTGAGCCTCGATATCGTAGGCCACAAGATTGCCATCGGCATCGGGCTGGTTCCCCGGGATTTCGTTAGAACCGGCTTGCCGCGGACCCACACCGGACAGGAACAGCAGATTGCCCACACGGCGTGCGTGCGGATACAGGCCCACCGGGTTCGGCGCGCGGTCGGTTTTAATCGGATCGGTCATTGAAATTTCATCGACATCTTTGCGTTTTGGCAGACTGAGTAGTGGACGAGGCCACGAGTCCTGTTCGACGAGTCCGGTTTTGCACGGTAGACGGGGAGGACTCGTGGCCTCGTCCACTACCAAATTACCAAATTGGGACTTCAAAATGCCCTCTAGTATTTCACGCAGACATTTTTGGGTTCGGTAAAGAACCGCAGTGATTCCATGCCGCCTTCGCGACCCAATCCGCTGGCCTTCATGCCGCCAAACGGCGTGCGCAGGTCGCGAATCATCCAGCAATTGACCCACACGACGCCGGAGTCAATCCACTCGGCCATGCGATGCCCCCGGCCGATGTCGCTGGTCCATACCGACGCCGCGAGTCCATATTTGGTGCTGTTGGCCAGTTCAGCGGCGTGTTTTTCGTCGTCAAACGGCTGAATGGTGACGACCGGACCAAAGATTTCCTGCTGGTTGGTCTGGCTGTCAGTGGCAAGTCCCGTGAAAACGGTCGGCTGGACGAAGAAACCATCAGCGCACCTGCCTCCCGGCTCGGCGGGTCCGCCGCCACAATGCAACTGGCCGCCTTCCTGTTTGGCCGTTTCAATGCAGCCGAGTATTTTTTGCTGATGCGGTTGCGAGACCACGGCGCCCAGGTCGCTGGACTGTTCGTGCGGGTCACCGACACGCATCTTCCTGGAGCGCTCCACAAAGTCATCGACAAAGCGTTCGTACATCGATCGCTCGACAAGGACACGCGAGCCGCACAGGCAAATCTGGCCCTGATTGGCAAAGGAACTTTGCAGCGTCGTCTCCATCATCTTTTCGTATTCGCAATCCTCAAAGATCACGATGGGATTTTTGCCGCCAAGTTCCAGCGAGAATTTCTTGAATTGTGGAGCCACCGTGCGGGCAATGTGTTCACCCGTCTGGGTGCCGCCGGTAAACGAAATTGCCTTGATGCCCGGATGGGTCAACATGGCGTCGCCGGTTGTGGCGCCGCTGCCATGCACGATATTCAGGACACCCGGTGGCATACCGGCCTCGATACACAACTCCGAGAACAGGTAGGCCGTCATGGGCGTGATTTCCGAGGGCTTGGCGATCACGCAGTTACCCATCGCAAGTGCTGGGGCGATTTTCCATGAGAGCAAATACAGCGGCAAGTTCCAGGGCGAAATAATGCCCACGACGCCCAGCGGCTGACGCAGCACGTAATTGATTCCGCGGGGCATGGCGTAGGACTCGCTCGAAAAGCCTTCCGCGATTCCGGCATAAAACCGGATATTGGCCGCGACGCGGGGAATATCCACCGCCCGGGCCAGCCGCAGGGGTTTGCCGTTATCGTCCGATTCAGCCGTCACCAGACGATCGCGGTCGCGGTCCACCAGATCGGCAACGCGACGCAGGATGGTCGACCGTTCCGCCTGGGATTTACGCGCCCACTTGGAAAAGGCCGCTTCGGCAGCATCCACTGCCGCATCAATATCGTCGATGTGCGAGTTGGGGACCTGGGAATAGACCTGGCCGATCGCCGGGTTCACGTTGTCGAGATAATCGCCGCTGCCCGGCTCGTGCAATTCGCCGCCAATGTAGTTTTTGATTTGCGTTACAGACATTGGGTTCGACCTCCATCGACTGGAATGTTGATACCGTTAACATACGAGGCAGCCGGCGTTGCCAAAAACGCCACGACTGCGCCCAGTTCAGCAGGCTCGCCAAACCTTGCGGCGGGAATCGTGGCCTTCATTTGATCCGCGACCGCATCCGCCGAGATTCCCTGTTTCTCGGCGCGACCGTTGATCAGCGACTCCAGCCGACCCGTCCAGCACATGCCTGGCAACATATTGTTTACCGTGATGCCAAAGGGAGCCAGTTCCCCCGCCAGCGTCTTGGCCCAGCTGGCCACAGCGCCACGAGTCGTGTTGGACACTCCCAGCCCGGGGATGGGAGTTTTTACCGAAGTAGAAATGATGTTGATGATGCGGCCAAAGCGGTGCTCCTTCATGGCCGGTACAAGGGCCTGCACCAGGATGTGGTTGCAAATCAGGTGATTGTTGAAACCGATACGAAACTCTTCCACCGTGGCGTCCATTGCCGGTGCGGCCGGCGGACCGCCGGTATTGTTGACTAAAATGTCAGCGTGATTGCCCACGGCGACCCAGTCATTGATCTGGTTCTCGACCTGGCTGGGATCCGAGAAATCGGCGATCAGATAGCCATGGCTCTGGTTGGCTGGTGTCGGCAAATTGCTGACGGCTTCCTTGAGTGACTGTTCGTTGCGGGCCATCAGGATGACGGTCGCGCCCAGTTCGGCGAGCTCGATGGCCGACGCATAGCCAATCCCCTGAGTGCTGCCGCACACGACCGCGGTTTTATCGGTAAGATCAAGATTCATGATTTGTGTATCAGTTTGAATTGCGTCATGTTCAGGTCAGTCGCGAGAGGTCCAGACTCTACCACGTCGAGGATTCTGATCGTAACATTGACCGCACGGCTTTGAAATTCGGGGGACCGAAAGTCTAATGGTGGAACAGCCCGAACCGCTCAAGAAATGCCAATGAAAATCTCTTTTGAACTGCGCGGCCAGACCGCAACGATCGACTCGACCGCCGGTCGCTCTCTGGCTATTCCCATGAACTTTGGCGGCGACCAGCCCAACCACTTCGGTGTCGAGCGGGCCGACGACAAGACCGTTGAGGTGGGGGATTTCGTTGGGGATACGCGGCGAGGCGGCAGTTGCAACGTTGACCAGTTGACCCTGATCCCGCATTGTAACGGAACCCACACGGAATCCGTGGCTCACATCGTCAACGAGCACGTACCGGTTAGCAGGTTGGACACCGATGCCTGGATGCTGGCCCGGCTGGTTTCGGTCACGCCGCTGCCAGCACGCGATACCGCAGAATCGTACCGACCGGAACTGGATCATCATGACCATGTGATTACGGCCGACCAGTTGCGATCGGTCGTAAGCGAGGCGGATCTGGCGGCGACCGAGGCGTTGATCATTCGCACGCTGCCCAACTCGCAGGAAAAAAAGACCATTGCCTGGGGCCAGCCCGAGCACCCGGCGTTCCTGACCGTTCAGGCCATGACGTGGATTGTCGAACAGGGGATCCAGCATCTGTTGCTGGACCTGCCTTCGGTCGACAAGATGTACGACGAGGGCTTGCTCACCAACCACCACATTTTCTGGAATGTGCCCGAGGGCACGCATTCATTGACGGCCGACGTGCGAACGACACAAACGATCACGGAAATGGCGTTTATCGAAGACGGCATTCCCGATGGCCAATACATGCTGAATTTGCAGTACCCTGCGTTTAATTCAGACGCTGCCCCTTCGCGACCTGTGATTTTTTCGCTGCTTGATTGAGACACGATGTCGGAACTGAGAACCTACGACGAGCGGCTGGACCTGGCTCGCGAACTCGACCGCTCGGACGAGCTGGCGCGTTTCCGCGACGAGTTCCATATACCGCAGCAGGTAAATGGCGATCCGGTTTTGTATCTGACGGGCCATTCCCTGGGACTGCAGCCCAAACGCACGGCCAGTTACGTGCAGGAGGTGCTGGACCAGTGGCAGCGGCTGGGCGTCCGCGGGCATTTCGAGGGCGATTATCCATGGTCGCCGTATCATGAATTCCTGACTGAGCCGATGGCCAATCTGGTCGGCGCATTGCCTCACGAAGTCGTGATGATGAATTCGCTGACCGTAAATTTGCATTTGATGCTGGCGACTTTTTACAAGCCGACGAAACGACGACACAAGATTGTTATCGAGGAGGGAGCCTTTCCGTCGGATTACCAGGCCGTGATTTCACAAATCGCCTGGCACGGTTATTCGCCGGATGAATCGCTGATCAAGGTGAAGCCGCCTGCGGGCAGCGATACGATCGATAACGAGGCGCTGAGACTGTTGATCGAGGAACAGGGCCACGAAATTGCCGTCATCATGTTGCCGGGCGTGCAGTACTACACCGGCCAGAAGTTGTGGATGAATGACATCACCACGCTGGCACGTCAACGAGACATCGCGGTCGGGTTCGATCTGGCGCATGCAGCGGGCAATGTGCAAATGAGCCTGCATGACTGGAACGTCGACTTTGCCGTATGGTGCAGCTACAAGTACCTGAACTCGGGGCCCGGTTCAGTGGGCGGTTGTTTCGTGCACGAGCGACATGCCCGCAATGTCGACTTGCCGCGGCTGGCGGGCTGGTGGGGACACGACAAGGCAACCCGTTTCCTGATGAAAAACGAATTTCAGGCGATTCCCACGGCCGAGGGCTGGCAATTGAGTAACCCGCCCATATTGTCGCTGGCCGCCATTCGCGCTTCGCTGGACCTGTTTACCGAAGCCGGCGGCATGGAGCCGCTATGCCACAAATCCGGGTTATTGACGAGTTATCTGCAGGCCCAGCTGGAAAGCCAATTGGGCGATCGAGTTAACGTCATTACACCCGAGGTCGATCGCGGTTGCCAGTTGTCGTTGCAGATTGATTCCGGTGATATACAAGGCCGGCAGGTTCACGACCGCTTACTGGAATCCGGTGTGGAAACGGACTGGCGGGAACCCAACGTCATCCGTGCTGCGCCGGCGCCCTTGTATAACTCGTTTGAAGACTGTTTTCATTTTGTGGAGAAATTGAAAGAAGCACTGGAAGTTCAGGAATCGTAATCAGGGAGACATGGCTACGCGGCTAAGGTCGGCTGATTGGTGAGTTCTCTTTTTGATCATTATTTCAATTTGCAATCTTTTGCTCATGAAAAAGCCACATCACATAATAATCGCGGGCGCCGGTCTGGTCGGATCGCTACTGGCCTTGATGCTGGGTCGACGCGGTTATCGCGTAACAGTTTTGGAAAGACGCGCAGACATGCGTCGTGTGGAAATGCCGGGTGGCCGGTCGATCAATCTGGCGCTGGCCGAACGCGGCATGCACGGCCTGAAGATGGCCGAATTGATGGGCGATGTGGAGTCGCTGCTGATCCCCATGCGTGGTCGCATGCTGCATGACCGCCAGGGAAATCTTGAGTTTTCACCGTACGGCCAGCGACCGCATGAAGTGATCTATTCCGTCTCCAGAGGCGAGCTCAACAAGCTGATGATGACGGCGGCCGAAACGCATTTTGATGTCGATGTGTTGTTTAATCAGTCCGTCGAAAAAGTGGACTTTGAGAACAATCGCGTATTTATCAAGGACCACGTCTGTGACAAGACAACCAGTCTGGAATTCGAATTGATCATCGGAGCTGATGGTGTGGGCTCGGAAGTTCGAACGGCGTTACTTGAGGTCAACGGCGGCCATTGTTCGATCGATATGCTCGACCACGATTACAAAGAGCTTTCCATTCCGCCTTCGAACAGCGGCGAATCACTGTGGCAGATGGAGCGGGAAGCATTGCACATCTGGCCACGCGGCGGATATATGCTGATTGCCCTGCCCAATCTCGACGGCAGTTTCACCGTCACGCTGTTCCTGCCCGGCAAGGGGGTGCCCAGTTTCGAACTGATCGATGAGCCGCATGAACTGGAGCAGTTTTTTGATGAGCAGTTCGCCGACGCCAAGGCACTGATCCCGAATTTTCAGGAGGAGTATTTTGGCAATCCCATCGGCGAACTGGGCACCGTGCGTTGCGATCGCTGGATATATCAGGACAAGGCCATGATTGTCGGCGACGCAGCCCACGGCATCGTGCCGTTTCATGGTCAGGGAATGAATGCGGGTTTCGAGGATTGCAGCGAATTGTGTCGCTTGCTCGACGAACACGACGACGACTGGTCGGCCGTGATACCGGAATTTGAACGGATCCGCATCCCCAGTGCCAATGCGATTGCCGATATGGCACTGGAAAACTACATCACGATGCGCGACAGCGTGATGGATGAAAAATTCCAGTTAAAGAAGGAGATTGGTTTTGAGCTGGAACGCAGCTTTCCCGATCTGTTTATTCCGCGATATTCGATGGTGATGTTCCACCGCATTCCCTATGCAGAGGTGTACGCGCGGGGCGTGATTCAGGATGAGATGCTGAACCAATTGTGCGCGGGCATTAATTCGGCGAGCGAGCTGGATGCTGAACGGGCGGCTGAACTGGTTACCTCGCGACTGGAACCGGTCGTGCAGCCAGCGTGACATTAGCGTTGGGCAGGCTTCCAGCCTGCCAGGTTTTGTCCGCGCGGATACTCCGCCCCAGGGTCGATACCAACGAGTGTTTTTCTGACAACAGTCCGCTGGCAGGCTGGCAGCGCTGGCAGCCTGCCCCACGGTTTTCCCCATAGCGAAAACTCATGGAATCGACCATGGCTTCCGGCAATTTCGGCAGTTCGCTGCGGGGTATCAGAAAGGTCGAAAGATTGAACAAGTCGGTGAACACACGGTTTTGACGCGTCGTGCGACTGAGGTATTCGTGTCCTGAGGAACCTCCGGTGCCGATCCGCG
>CAMYKF010000695.1 GCA_947258905.1 uncultured Pirellulaceae bacterium
TAATCAACGGATCGAGTCCCCGCAACAAATGCCAGAACTCGTCGTAAACGAAACAGAAGGCGGGCGACAGTTGTGCCGATTCAAGCTGCGTAAAACAATCGGCCAGTCGATCGATAAATGGTGGTGCAAACCATGAGTCGTAGGCAAAGTAGCCGTCGGCCTCGATTAATTCCTTGCACGGCTGCCAGTCCTCCGAGCGTAATGGCAAATTCAAGTCGGAGGCGGGTTGCCCGGCCAGCGGCGAATTTCCGGTGATCGTCAGGTCCGGGCACAAGTCGAGCCAGAATTTTTCATCTTGCCACTGATCCACACGGCTTTTGTGTTCCAGTTTCATGTGTGATCTCCGGCACGCGTGGGCAGCCAGGTCGTTCGCTACGCTGCAAAGACTCGGCTATATATGTATGAAATATAAGGGCATGACGCGGAGCCCGCCCATCAACCCCAGGGATTAAATAGATTGACATATCCCGATGTTTCTATATATTGCACGCTGAACCAGCCAGATAAAGGACTCATGCCATGGATCACACGAATTCGTCAAGCATCGAGCAGGTTTTGTTCGAACGAATGGGCATCTCGGTGGAGGATGCCCTGGCCACCGGCACCGACGTCGTCGACGAGCGTGTCTCCCGGGCAGCCGCTTCGGGGATCGATGTGGAGCAGCGGCTGGCCAGTCTCGGGCAACTGCTGGAACAACTCACCGAACCGGACACCATGTCCGCATTGGGCGACCTGATCGAGGGCTTGCCGCAGCTGGCGAGGCTGGCCGCAATGGCCCGCGAAATGCCCAACCTGGTAGCGACGCTGGGCGATGTTCTGGATGAGTATCAAACGCAACTGGCGGATCAGGGCATCGATGTAGAAAAAGCCCTGGCCAACGGACTGCAGGCAACATTGTATCTGGGCAGTCAGATTGACAGTACGCATTTGCAGCGGCTGGGTGAGTTGCTGGCTTCCGATGTTCTCAATCCGCATGCCGTCGCCGTTGTCGACACGGCCGCAAGGTCATTGAGTGATGCACGCGAGCATGTATGCGAAGCGCCCGCCAAAGGCGTGGGCATGTTCGGCCTGTTGGGTGCGTTACGCGATCCGCAAATTCAACGCAGTCTGGCCTTTGCCGTTCAGTTCGGCAAATGCTTTGGCCGCAACCTCGATGACAAAGCCACAGAAAGTTAAAAGTCAAAAGTCAAAAGTCAAGTCAGGGAGTACTGATCATGTCGAAGCCCAAAATTGTAGTTGTCGGTGGTGGCACTGCGGGTCTTTCCGTCAGTTCCCGCCTGCTGAACGATGATCCCGAGCTCGATGTCACCATCATCGAACCGAGCGACAAGCACTACTACCAGCCACTGTGGACTCTGGTCGGTGGCGGGCTGTTTCCCCGCGAGGAATCGGAGCGCGAGGAAGCGGATTACATTCCGCGGGGCGCGAAATGGGTCAAGGACCATGTCGAGTCCTTTAAACCGCAAAACAACGCAGTGAAAACGCGCAGCGGCCAGACCATCAACTACGATTACCTCGTTGTCAGTCCCGGTTTGCAACTGAATTGGGAAGCAATCAAGGGATTATCCAAAGACATCGTCGGCACACACGGAATCTGCAGCAACTACAGCTACGACACCGTGGAAACGACGTGGCAGACATTGCAAAATTTCCAGGGTGGCACGGCTCTGTTCACGCATCCGGCGGGTGCGATCAAATGCGGCGGTGCTCCGGTAAAAATCTGTTTCCTCGCGGAAGACTATTTTCGTAAACAGTGCCTGCGTGACAAATGCAATGTGATCTTTGTCGCGGCCATGCCGCGGATCTTTGCCGTCGATCGCTATGCGACCACACTGGAGGCGGCCGTGGCGCGTCGGGACATCGACGTGCAGCTGAATCTGGATCTGGTGGAAATCCGCCCGGAAACCAGGGAGGCGGTGTTTCAGGTCATGGAATCGGACGAGCAAAAGACGATCAAGTACGACATGATTCACGTCACACCCAAAATGGGACCGGCCGAATTTGTTAAAAACAGCCCGCTGGCTGGCGAGGGCGGCTGGGTCGATGTTGACAAGCACACCACGCAGCACGTCAGGTTCCCGAACGTTTTTGCGTTGGGCGATGTGTCCAGTCTGCCCACTTCCAAAACCGGCGCGGCCATTCGCAAACAGGCACCGGTGACCGTGGCCAACATCCAGGCCACGATCCGTGGCCAGCAGCCGGCCGCCAGCTATGACGGATATACTTCCTGCCCGCTGGTCACCAGTTACAACAGCATGGTGCTGGCCGAATTCGATTACGACAAGGAACCGCAGGAGTCGTTTCCATTCGATCAATCGAAGGAACGATTCAGTATGTTCATGCTGAAAAAGCACGGCTTGCCCAAACTGTACTGGCACGGCATGCTACGCGGACGGGCCTGACACCAGCTAGGCAAATCGCCACACCCTTCATCCACAACAGAGGAATCACGTGACACGAACTGCATGTTTTCCGTTTACCATTCTGCTGCTGGTCATGGCTGCAGGATGCAATTCCACAACCCCGACGGCTCCTTCCGCCCGGCCATCGAAGGAATTCAGGACCGTTGTGGAACTGACCCCCGCCCAGCAGCAGCAAAAGCAGGCGGCAATCGCGGCCAAGGACAAGCTATTCGCTGCTCTGTTCGCCGAGTTGACCTCGTCGATGGCCGAAGATGGTCCGGCAAAATCGATCGAGGTGTGCAAAAGCCGGGCACCGGAACTGGCCCGCGCCGTTAGCGAGGAGAGCGGCGTCCAAATCGGACGCACGTCGTTCCAGTTGCGCAATCCCGAAAACCGACCGCCAAATTGGGCAGTTGACTTTGTCCAGGATCGCATCGCCGAACCGCAGCACGTGGCACTGCCCGATGACGGGCTGGGCGTGCTGTTGCCCATTCCGCTCAAGGACACATGTTTGCAGTGTCACGGCAATGACGAGCAAATCCTGCCGGAAGTCAAAGACGCGATTTTGGCATTGTACCCCGGTGATGCGGCGACCGACTTTGCCGAAGGCGACCTGCGCGGCTACTTCTGGGTGGAAGTGCCACGACAGTAGAGGCTGGCCCGCATCAATCGGCTCGGCGAAACGGTTGCCATTTTAGGTAAACCAGCGAACGCCATAGCCATTCCAGCGGGCCGAAGCGAAAATGCTTCAGCCACAGCGGTGAGATGACCAACTGCAGGGCCCACACGGCCAGGACGATTCCTGCCTGCCCGATGCGCGGTACCTGGCCGAAGTAACCGAAGCCGTGTCCGTAGAAAATCGTCGTGCAAATCAGGGTTTGCAGGATGTAGTTGGAAAGTGCCGTTTTGCCGACGGCGGCTAGCGATGTCTTCAGCCAGCCGAATCGTTCTGACTGGCAAACCAGCATCACCAGGCCGACCCAGCCGAGACTGACCAGCAAACTCGCCCAGTAGTTGAACTGCAGACCGAGGAAGAAAGACTCGGGTGCCTGCCAGTTGTTGGCAAAGTTTTGCTGAATGCCGTACGCCACGGCGGGAATTCCCGCCAACCAGGCCAGCGCGACCAACGTCAGGTAAAATCGGGGTGACCGCCGGGCACTGAACACACCCAGCTTGAACAACGCCATCCCCAGCAGCATCAGCCCGCCTACCCGCCACGCCGCCCACACCAGGAACGTACTGGTTTGCAGAACGAATGACTGGGGCGCGCGGTGCTCCATCTGCTGCAACCAGCTACCCTGATAAATTTCCACCTCCCGAGCCAGCGTTTCCGGACCCGGCTTCATTTCCGCGACGATTTCCTGGCGGACATCCTCAGGCCAATATTCGGCTGACAGTCCGGCAGCAAACATGATGCCCGAAGTCAATCCAATGGACATTAACCCAAGTATGATCAGCAGCGTGGGCGAAAACTTGCGAAACAGAAATACGACAGAGCCGCATATGGCGTACCAGACCAGAATGTCGCCGTACCACAACAGGTAGGCATGCATCAATCCAAACACAAGCAGCCAGAACATGCGCCGATAGTGGAGCGCTGCTGCGGACCGACCGCTGGCCTCGCATCGTTGGCTAAACAGGACAACGCCGGCACCAAACAACATGGAAAAGAGGGCCATAAACTTCAGATCGGCCAGCACATGAATTCCCGCCCAGACCCACCAGTTGATTCCCGACAGATCACCCCAGGCCGTGGGATCAAAATACGCGGCGGCCGGCATGGAGAAAGCGCCGAGGTTGACGATGAGGATTCCCAGCAGGGCAAATCCGCGCAGCACATCCAGCGAGACGATGCGTTGCGAATCGGCGACGGGCTGGATGGGGTTTTTTTGCAAGAGACGCACCTTCGGTTCGACAAACGCTCACTCATTCAATAAGCGAGAATCCGCGGATCGTTACAAAAAAAAGACAGGAACATTCAAAATCGCACGGTTCGTGCTTCATTTCAGCCGGAACAGGACCGCCAAAGAAGCCAGATAAACGATAAGCACGGCGAACGAGTCGTAACCCATGCCCAGAATCCGGTACCGCGCCCGCACCAGCAACCCAATGACATAAATCGCGGTCACGATGCCGCCGCAAATCAGGGCGTACACAGCGGACGGGTCCGCTTGCAACAACAGGGGGCCACGCGTGTACACGATGTCTGCCGGCAGGATCAACAGAGTCATGATCAGGTTGCTGCCGAAAATGTTGGAGATGGCCATGGTAAAGGAATGCAGACGCACGGCCATAATGGTAGTGCTGAGTTCAGGCAGGGAGGTGGAACCGGCCAGTAGCGTGGCACCGATAAAGCTGCTGCCCAGTCCTGTTTTGTCGGCGATGCCTTCCGCTGCAAACACCAGCGCTGTGCCGAACATCAGGATGGCCAGGCTGGCGGCACCAAATCGCAAATACAATCCGCGGTTGGACAGGTTGTGCATGGAAAGTCGCACCCCGACGGCACGTGTCCCTTCGGGAATCGGTGGAATCTCCACGGGTCGCCAGCCTGTATCCCTGTCGGTCCTCCGCAACAGCAAGATGGCCCAAAAATACAATCCGGCCAGCAGGATTGAAGCCACTCCCACATGCGCAACAAAAGGCATGTCACCAATCAAAATAATGGCATGCAGCACACCGAGAATCAGAATCAGCAACGTTCCTTCGAGAATTGGCGTTGTTTTTCGCGGGTAGTAGGTAATGGCGTAATGAACGGCCGTGGCGTCCGCGATTGCCAGAATGGCGGTTTGCAACGCAATGCCACCAAACATGTTGTTCAATAACAACTCGGCATTGTCATTGGCTGCCGCCACCAGCGTCGTCACGATTTCCGGCAATTCGGTGGCGGTCGCCAGAACAATCAGCCCCATAATGGCCTTGCCCATCTTGCGGCGGTCCGAAATCTCCTCCGCGGCGATTGCCAGACTGGTGCCGGCCAGCCACACGACCGTGGCGGCGACGCCAAAGATGATAATATGGGCCCACAGTGGCAGCTGTTCGATCACGTGTTTCTACCTGCCTGATTGATGCGTGGCGACGAGCCAGACTCAGGCTCCTGCAACAAATTCCAGCATTTCGACTTTGAACCTAAAGCATAATTGTCGTCGCTGGAATCTTGAATCGGTGTCGCGGCACCCACGACGCCTCTCGCTTCCACGAAGATTGACCTGACCGACTGACGGCTCAGTGCTTCCTTTCCTCGTCCTTGTCATGTCGTTGAATTGTCAGGAATGGGTTAAATTCGAGTGATTGCCCATTTCCGCTCGCAGTGTTTTTGCCCGTTCTGTCGATGAATCAGGGAATTTTTGATGCTCTGGGAGGTCTCGGCGTCTTCCTGCTTGGCATGGTCGTAATGACCAATGGGCTAAAATCCCTCGCCGGCGACGCCTTGAGAACAGCCCTCGCCCGTTTCACAAACAGCCCCCTTTCGGGAGCGGTCACCGGCGCTATCTCAACGGCCGTTATCCAATCATCCAGTGCCACTACCGTCACGGCAGTCGGTTTTGTTGGTGCCGGGCTAATCACCTTTTCCCAGGCTTTGGGCATCATCTTCGGCGCTAACATCGGCACCACGATTACCGGCTGGCTGGTGGCCATCCTCGGAGTCAAACTGAAAATTGGATCCCTCGCATTGCCGCTGGTACTGCTCGGCGCCCTGATGAACCTGTTCCTGAAGCGACGCTGGTCGGCACTGGGAATGGCATTGGCCGGTTTTGGCTTGATCTTTGTCGGAATCGGACTGATTCAAGAGGGCATGGCGGGACTGCAGGGCATTGTCACGCCGGCAAGTTTTCCCAACGACACGCTGACCGGGCGATTCCTGCTGGTGCTGATCGGAGTAGCGTTCACCCTGGTCACGCAGTCCTCAAGTGCCGGAATCGCCACCGCGCTGGTGGCCATTCACGCCGGCACAATCAGTTTCCCGCAGGGAGCCGCGTTGGTGATTGGCATGGATGTCGGGACGACGGCAACGGCAGCTCTGGCTACGATCGGAGGTTCGACCGATGTGCGACGAACCGGGTTCGCACATGTCATCTACAACTGCATGACCGCCCTTGGTGCCTTCCTGCTAATAACGCCCTATGCGTGGGCCTGGACCAGTATTGCGCCGGACTGGTTCCGTGCAAATCCCGAGATCGCACTGGTGGGGTTTCACACGCTGTTTAACCTGCTCGGCGTCATTGTGGTGCTGCCGCTAACCAATGCCTTTGCCAGACTGATGATTCGGCTGGTGCCGGAACAGCCGGTCAAGTACACCCAGCGACTCGATCGCTCGTTATACGAGAGTCCGGTGATCGCGCTGAATGCCGTCCGCGGCACGCTAACCGAACTGGCCCAGGTAATCTTTTCTCAACTGCATTCCCTTTTGACCGGAGGGTCCATTGCCGAAATTGAAACGCATCTGGCAGATACCGACGCAGCGCTAAATCGAACAAGGGATTATCTGACACCGGTCGATATCTCCTCGTCCCAGCAGAAACTGTATCCCAGGCAGCTGGCGGCGATCCATACGATCGATCATTTGCGTCGCTTGATTGACCGGTGCCGCGAATTTGACCGGGGCGAGCGGGCTTGTACTGACACGGAACTTGCGCCGCTCGGAGAAGTCCTGTCAAACACGGTCGCACAAGCGCTGGCCACGCTGCAAACCGGGACCGACATGCCGACCGGGTCAGTGACCGAGGGACCGGATGCCGTGTGGCAGGAACTGGACGCAAGATCGGAACAACATCGCCACGAATTGATCGCCAACGCGGCCAGCAGCAAACAGGACGCCTATGTGACGATTGGCAAACTGGATACGCTGCGCTGGATTCGTCGAGTCGCCTATCACGTGTGGCGCATCATGCACTATCTGCAAGACGAGGCAACCGATACACAAGACCACATCGAGGGACTGCAACATTCCGAGGAGGTCTCCGCTGATCGGCCCGCAAATGCCCGGGAGCGTGCTGGGGGCCAATGAATATGGCAGGCTAAATGGCCGGCGCTGAATCCTGTTGCGGTTGTGGTCTGACCGGCTGTCCCGCGGCAATCCATTGAGGTCCCAGTTTGGGGTCTGTCAGGTGAGGCAACATGTCGCGAATGGCAGTCAGATGATTGGGATAGATCATGCCGGGCTGCGCGTCTTCATAGACCATGGGCGTTGCCGCTGGCAGGTTGTGATAAGGAATACGCGGCCAGCGATGGTGCGTGCCGTGATGATCCACATGCAATTGGCTGCCGGACGCGGCACGGCCCAGGGGCCGGGTGTAGACAACCGTCCGCGTCATTTCCTGAATCGTATTTCCGAAGCGTCCGAGATGTTCGGTGAACTTGCGCAGCGTTTGCACTGAACCGGTAATCCAGGCCGGCACGAAGTGTCCCACGAGGAACCAGGTCCACGTATTGGTCCAGCCAACGGCTGTGAAAATCGCTGCCCAGAAAACTGCGAGGAACAACCACTCGATCACCAGGCGGCGGCGTGTGGCACGATTTAGCGCAGGCCATGCCCTGGCCGTGCGGATGGAATACAGCCAGGGCGTGACAATCCAGCCAAACAGCAGTTCCAGCCACGCATACAACAAACGCAATGAGCGTGGCGAACCTGGCAAGTTGTACGGCCAGAACTCGGGGTCCTTTTCCCGGCCCAAATGGGCATGGTGCTGGGTGTGCACATAGCGATACACGCCAAGAGTGGTTAGCGCGAGGGAACCGATGACCACGCCTGCCAGTTCGTTGACGACGGGCGAGCGATAAAGCATGCGGTGAGCGGCTTCGTGCAATCGCGCCAACGCGGCGTTATTCATCCAGACAATCGCCGCCCACATTAGCACAGTGATGGGCCACCAACCGTACTGCCAGGACACGATCGCGGCCACGATCAACAATCCATGCAAAACCGCAGCCATGGCATGACGCACTGTCTTCAGCGGTCGTTCATGCAAGGGCCGCAGACGTGCTCGAAGTTCGGCGGTGGCAGAGTTCATGGTGTGTCTATTATTCTCGGTGCACCGGAGTCAGCGGTAGAGCAACCCGGCAAACCGCGTGCCCGGATGACTGCAGAATTGCCTGCACCCGGTCCAAACAGCGAAAATGCCGGCCTTCCGCCGGAATTCGCTGGATCGCGATGCCGGCAAGCGTGATAAATTGAGAAACTCGGACCTTCGCCAATGAATACTCAACTTCAGCCTTCGTCGGTTTCAGGAATCCTGCTCATGAAGGTTATTCCGGGTTTGTGCCTGCTGCTGTTGCTGCCGTTGTGCCATGTTCAAACGAGCCAGGCCGAGCCGCCGAATATTGTCTTGATCATGGTGGATGATCTGGGAAAGGAGTGGGTCGGTTGCTACGGTGCCGGGAACATTCGCACGCCCAACATCGATAGCCTCGCCGAATCGGGCTTGCGGTTTTCGAATGTCTATTCGATGCCGCAGTGTACGCCCACACGCGCCACGCTGTTGACCGGTCAGTATCCGTTCCGTCATGGCTGGGTCAGTCATTGGGATGTTCCCCGCTGGGGACGCGGTTGCCATTTCGATCCGCATCAGAACCCCGGCATTGCCCGTGTACTGAAATCAGCGGGCTACAACACTTGCGTGGCCGGCAAGTGGCAGATCAACGACTTTCGCGTTCAGCCCGCGGTGCTCGAAGAACTGGGCTTTGATGACTGGTGCATGTGGACAGGATACGAAACCGGTGTACCAGCCAGCGGCGCGCGATATTGGAACCCGTACCTGTACACGCGACAGGGATCTAAAACAT
>CAMYKF010000696.1 GCA_947258905.1 uncultured Pirellulaceae bacterium
CTATTACGAACCGGGTGCCATGAACAACCACGTCAGCAGGGAGTGGATGTGGACGCGCAGCCAACGGAGTGCCTTGCCATCTCGCCAACGGCCGATCCCGGCTTTACGGGTTTCGGTCCGTCACTGGTTTCGCGCTGCGCGCGACGCGCGACCGGCCACCTGCAATTCGAGCGTGATCTGGCAGGCTCCCGCAAACAGATTCGGCAGCGCGTTCCGGTATGCCCCGGCGTCTATGGCTGGCTGAATGCCGATCGCACGCTGACCTACATCGGCAAAAGCAAATCGTTACGGCATCGACTGGCCAGTTATTTCGCCCGGCAAACGACCGATCCCAAAATGGCTCGCATTCGTCGTGAAAGCCGCATGATCGTGTGGGAGCCACTCTCGCATGAATTGCTGGCCCTGATTCGCGAACAGGAACTGATCAATCGCTGGCGTCCACCGTACAACGTCGAAGGCAAACCGGAACGCCGCCAGCCCGGATTTGTGTGCGTCAGCCGCGGCGCGGCACCAAGCCTGTTCTTTGCGAGGCAAGTGACCAAACGGGCCGCTGAATCGTTCGGCCCGATCGCCGGACGCGGCAAGTTGGGCGAAGCGATTACGACGCTCAATTATGTGTTCCAGCTGCGTGATTGCCCGGACCGCACCAAAATGCAATTCAGCAATCAACTGCAACTTTTTGACAACGACCGCAATGCCCTGTGTATGCGTTTTGAGCTGTCCTCCTGCCCGGCGCCGTGCGCCGGATCGTGCAGCCGCGAAGCCTACCGGCACAACGTGGACAAGGCCGTGCGCTTCCTCCGCGGCAGCGACAAGAGCATGCTGGACCGATTGCAAGAGCGCATGCAACAGGCCTCCAGCGTCCAGGCATACGAACGCGCCGGAGTGCTGCGGGACCGCCTCGAACAACTCCAGTGGATGCATCGGCGCATTCGACAATTGCGTACTGCACGCCGTCGCCTTGACGGAGTGTGGATGGTGCCCGGTTTCGATCAACAACAAACCTGGATGATGCTGAGGGCCGGTCAGCTGATCGCCTGTACTGCCGGCCATGCCGACCCGCGCACGCCGCCAATCGTTCGCAAATCCGTCGCGCTGAAACCTGATGTGCCCAAAGACAATCTGGGGATAAACTTGCTGTTGTTGATGTCTGCCTGGATCAAGAAGCACCCCGACCAGGCCAAATCCATTGTGTCGTTTAATGACATCCAAAATCGGCTGCGGCACGCCCGCTCGGCGTGAACACTTCGCGGGCACGGATTTTCCGCTGCGCCTGATTGATCATTCCGTTGTATGGCCGGCACCGGTCAATGCGGAGAAGACGCCGTTTGGCGTTGCCAGCCGGTTTTTGGCTGGTATACTTGTGGATTCGCCAGATCTGACAAGTTGATATTTTGACGTTTTGCAGGTGCATCCGATGGCACGTATGTGTGAAATTTGCGGCAAGAAACCCTCCAAGGGCAACTCAGTCGAAACCCGCGGTAAGGCCAAATACCTGGGCGGTGTCGGTACGAAGATCACTGGAATCACGCGACGCCAGTTCCGGCCCAACCTGCAAAAAGTCCGTGTGCAGCAGCCCGGCGGGGGCGCTAAATCCATCAAGGTCTGCGTGCAATGCATCCGCAGCGGCCGCATCAAAAAAGCCGTGAAGGCCAAGCCATTCAAACTGCCGGCGTCCACCGAGTAGTTGACTGGCCCCGAATACCAAACATCCCAAAGGCGAGTGCTTCCCTGGCACTCGTCTTTTTGTTTGCGCCGGCATCAGCGGACCTCGTAGCAAGAAGGTGGATACACTATGGCGGGCAGGGTGATTGGAACCATGCATGACCTGCGATTGGCAAATCCATTATTCCAGTTGATTGCATGTGGCCCCGTAAAGACCTAAAATTCGCTCCGCAAAAAATGAACATGTTTGTGGAGGACTGTGACATGTGGCAACGACTTTCGCTTTTACGGGTTGGAATACTGGCCGGAATTATGTTGTTTGGCAACAACGTTGTTGCCCAATCACCGGATGATACCGGCACACCGCGTCTCAAGGACAACCTGCAATTTTTCGCTCCGTACGCAGGTACGTGGGAAATCGACGGCCAGTGGATGGCCGGCGGCGACATCTGGGCCCGCAACGATTATTCGATCGGCATGAATGGCAACTTTTTTCGCGCCCTGACGTGGTCGAAAAACGAAGCGGGCAGGGTTTACCAGCGTTACGAAACCATCTGGAGAATTGCCCCTGACTCCGGCGCATTGCAATCCTACGGATTTACTTACGACGGAACGGTGACGGTTACCGAGTCCGAGATTGATGATTCCGGACCGGGCGGCCACCCGATCATTCGCGCCCAGTGGCAAGGCGCTGGCGCCAATCCGCATATCAAACAGGAAGTTCAGATGGCTGAGGACGAAAAAAGTTACGCGTGGCGTGTCTGGTCCAGCGCGGACGGCAAGGAATGGACCCAAATCATGGACGGCACCTGGCGAAAATCCGGCGATTGACCCCCATTATCGGTGGTGGCTTGTCAGGGCCTGTCGGTTGGCTTAAAAAAACCAACCGTGTTGACAGGCTCTAGCGACCGGGAGAAAGGTTCTTTGAGCGATGCGATTGAGGGTCGCGTGACTTCGCTCGCCGAAAACGGCGACCTGATTACCGATATTTCCGTCACAACATTTGCTGATCTGGATCAGCTGTCCGAGATCAGGGTACGCATCGGGCCCCACGAAACGCTGGGGCTGCATCCGACGGATCATGGTGAACCGGAATCCACCATGATTGCCGTGCTGGGCGATAGTGGATTCGTGGAAATTGGCATCGTGGGCATGAACATGAGCGAGATGCTGGGAATCGCCGCCGGCGAAAAGGTGACGATCGAGCCCTGAACCAGATCCTTCCGGTCACATCTTGATGGTTGCCCCGAGCAGTTGTCATCCTGCGGTTTGTTCAAGACACAGGATTGCAGACACGCACAGACAAACGGGCTGGTCAGGACACCGTGCGTTTGGCCTGATTGACGCCGTTGGTTCGGGCCTGCAGGGCCAGCCGGAATGCTTCGTCTTCACCATACTTTTCGATAGAAAAGCTGCGGGTTTTGCGTTTGCCCTTGCCATCAGTCCACTGGGCAATCCAGAAGGTATACGTGTAGATGTAGTCGTCGGATTCCTCGATCTGACTGGTCTTGCGCACGCCGACGATGCCTGACGTATTGCGCACCGATGGTTTTCTGGCCAGTTCCCTGATGGTCCAGGGCTTGAGTCGTTGTTCGAGTTCGTCGCGGTACAGCTTGGCCGCCTGCAAGGCCTTGCGCCGCCCGCCGTGTTGTCCGTCAGCAAAGAACTTTTCGTACTTCTTGCTACGCCGTTGTATCCTCACTTCCCAGCCGCCATGAGGCGTGCCGGACGCAGCATACATGTCGATGCGGGAGATATTGCGACGGGGATTCCTGCGGGCCATGTGAACTCGAATGCGAATCAATGCGGGATGCATGTGCGTAGAATCGCCGAGGCTTGCAAGGTTTCAGGAAATCCGCCGGCGTCTGAGCTTCCTGTTGTAATCGCAGCCGCCAAATTTTCAACTACTGGGCCGACGATCGATATCCGGACGGTCCGCCCGAAATCGGATTCCTGGCGGACAGCGGCCAGCAGGCCGTCTTGAATCCGCGTTCGTACAACCATTTTTTCAACTGGTTGAATTCGCCAAAGCTGTTGGGGTACACCCAGACAGAAATCGTGGTCTTCTGCGGGCGTGCGGTGTCGATCCACGAACGGAATTCAGATCCTTTGGCCAGTGCCTGTTCCATCGGCTCGCCGACATCCTCGTCGACCGGGACGAGTATGAAACGGGTGAAATTGGTGACACGCTCTGTGCGATCGCCATACGCTGTGGTCACGCGATGTTCCTCCGCCTGCAGATGATATTGCAGACGAAAATCGGCTACGGGCCCGACGGTTTCCAGAGTCTCATCAGCCACTTCCAGCTTGCGGGCCTTCTCCTTCCACTCATTGCGCATCATGTCCACCAGTTCGTTCATGGGGACATATACCAGCTTGCCGCGCTTCAACCGGAAGTGAATCTCGTCACTGAACACCGTCCTCGCAATCGGTGTGGGATAATGTTCGATGGTCTCCTTGGTCGTCGCGACGCTGTCCAGCGACGTGTATTGGCTGTCGACCTCGCGCCAGCGATCCTGCAGACGGGCCAGCACGTCGGATTGATCCAGTACCGCCTGCTGGTCAGCCGACAGGTCCGCCTTGCGACCGTCCAGTTGGTCGTTCATCAGCTGAATACCAATCAGCAATTGATCGCGTTCCGATTCGCGCAGGTCTGCCAATCGCTGTTCGACCAGCACCTTGTTCTCCAATTCGTGGTTGTCGTGATGCAAGCTGACGGCATGTCGCGCAGCCGTTTTGTATTCCTGTTGCATTTGGTCCAGTTCGGCCCGGTCGACTTCATTGATGGCAATTTCGCGGATTTTGGACCCGGCATGAGCCCCAACCACCACGAGCAGAATGATCAGCACACCGACCAGGTTGGCAACGATATCCAGAAAGGAGTCTTCGCCGGGAGCTTCGCTGGTTTCACTGCGTCGTCGGCGTCGTATCATCGCCACAACCTCTCGATTTCAATGCCACTGCCTTCGAGCTTGCGCTCCAGTTCCTCGGCCCGCCGCACACCTTCGCCCGAAGCCGTGGAGATCCGCAGAACCGGTTTCCAGTAACCGCCAATTTCCGCCATGCCCCAGCCTTCGATTTGTTTCCAGATTTGGTTTACCAACTGGTCGATCGCCGGGTCGACACGCCCCTCGATGGCAACTCGCGCCGGTGATTTCTCGGGATCCCCCGGATAAACGAGGTAATGGGAGGCTGCGCATTCAACACGGATAGGACGACGGTAAGGTGTGGCCCCAGGCGTCCGCGTGGGCAATGCCCAGTTGCTGCCGCGTTGCTGAGCCAGTGACGAAGAAGCACCGCTCATACCGCCGGACAATGCGGCCGGATCGCCCATCGGATTTTGTCCATACCGCAGCGGGTTGCTGCTGGACGGTTGAAAGGCTCCGTTGCCCGAAGCCGTTTGTTGTTCAAGATCGCCGCCGGACATGTCGCCGTCTCCAGACGCCTGCCACTCTCCGCCACCGGCCGCGAACTGGCCGGAGTTGTCTGCACTGTCGAACCCGGAACCAGGGTCTTCACCGGCACCCGCGTCACCCTGTTCGCCAGTGGTTCCGTCGCCTGTGCCCGATTGGGTGAACTGGCCTGTCCCGTCGGATCCTGCGGTTCCCGTGGTTCCCGGGCCCGACCCGCCCGGCTCGGTTCCCGGATAACCAGATCGCCCGTCAATCCCGTTACCGCCTGCTGGATCGAACATCCATTGAGCGCGTCCATAGGCCACGTGGTGTTGCTGTTCCTGTTTGGCCAGCGAAATGGCCTTCTGCACGGCCTGGTTCAGGTTCTCGTCGACGGTCCCCCAATCCAGTTGTTTGGATGCTTCCACCAGTTCATAGCCGAATTCCTCGTCCCAGCTTTGCATGGCGCGGCGGGCAAGGGCGTACGCGGTGGCTCCACCGGGCCGCACGACGAGCAACGGGTAAGGTTCTCCCTCGCCGGTTCCGGCTTCGTACTTGTTCCAGTACTCGCGTGTAGCCAGCAGCGCTGCATCGAGCGGATTGCCGGGCAGGACGGGCCGCGTGAATTCGGCCAACGTGATGTGAATTCCGGACGGCCGCAAATACAATCCGGCCGGAGTACATTCCACATAAATGGGGCGTTGCAGCGTGCCGCCAGCGGTGCGCGTGGGCACGATGGAATACATCTGCGGTCGACCGGCGACTTCCTCGCGCAGGTTGTCCAGTTCGACCAATCGCTCCGCAATTTGCTTCTCCAGTTCCTCAATCTTTTCGGTGTCGCTGGCGCGTGATGATTGTGCAAGATCACGGTCTTCGCCAAGCTGGCTCATTTGCCGGCGAATCTGATCCGCCTGTTCAATCAATTTGCGGATTTCATCTTCCAGATGGCTGCGGCGCAGACGCTGGTCGGTCAGTCGCTGCTCGACTTCCGGCCGCATCGTCGCAAGTTCGCGGACGCGAAACTCCTCCAGATCCAGCTGATCCAGCATCGCTTCACGTTGCGCGTGCAGTTTTTCTTCGTGCTGTTGCCGGTGCTCGCGTGCCTTGACCGTCGAACTCTTGACGGCCAAAACCAGCATCACGATCAGCACGCCCATCGTGCAGATCAGGACCGCGAGGAACGGAAACAACGAAACCGCCAGGCTGGCGGTCGCCGATCGTCTGCGTCTCATGCCGCCCTTTTCAATTTCTCTTGGGAATCTGGTTTATCAACAGCCGTTGCGGCCTCGTCCATTTGCGACAGCCGGAATTCCAGCAACCGTACGGCCATGGCCAGCTGTTGTGACGCCTCGGCATAATCACCGGTGTCAGGAATGTTCGATAGATAATCGACCAGCATCTGTTTGGTTTCAGCGAGCGAACCGACGTTGTCGATGGCGTCCGTCATCGTCCGCGAATGTTCCACCAGTTGTTCCTGATGAGCAACCAGCAATCGGGCGTTTTCGGAAAGCGAAACTTGCCACTGCTCCCAACGGCGGCCGATGGCGTCGTCATTACGCTGTATCGATTCGTTCAAATTGTCGGTCAGGCAATCCGTTGCCAGAGCCATGGCTTCCTGCAGATTGGTCTGTACGGCTTGTTGAGCCGAACGCACCGATTCCACCCAAGCGGATTCGGCTGCTTCGATGTTGGTCCGCCACAGTTTGATTTGCCGGTCAACCAGATTCTCGGTCGACTCCAGCATGCTGACTCCGATGGCCTCGACGGTTTGGACGTAAGTATCCTTGGATTGGTTGGTGATGTCCCAGTGTCGCGACAGTTCCTCGCGTGTCCGCTCGTCGACTTGCGTCAGCAAGGTGTTTTCCGACCGATCGACGGCAAACAGCAGAAACATCAAAACGATCGCAAAGGTCAAAGCGATGGCCGTCGTGTCAAAGGCCACATACAGGCTGCTGCGGAGGCCGCCCATCATGGCCTGGAAATCATTATCTTCGCTGATTTCGATCCCTCCGAGTGCCTCGGAAATTCCCAGCACCGTGCCAAGAAAGCCGAGCATGGGAATGGCCCAGATCATGATGCGGGCAAACGAATAACGATCCTGCTTTTCTTCCTGATCCGTCTCGGCAGCGTATTTAAGTTCCTCGTCCAGTCCGTCGGCGGATCCATTGCGGTGCACGAAATCCAGCGCGGTAAATAATCGACGCCACAAATAAGTGCGCTGACTGTGTTCGCCGCACTTTTCCAGTCGTTTTTGCAGTTGTTCGGTGGTGGGCGGGGTGGACGGTGTATTGCCTTCGATCAGGCGTTGTTGTTTGGTCTTGCGTTCCTTCAGCGTGATGCTGCTCAGCCAGCTCCTTTGGCGAAACACATCCCATGCCACCAGCAGCAAGGAGACCAGGCCGACCAGAAACAGGGCCGTGGTTACCTTGGATACGGCATGGCCTGCCAGATAACGACGCACCAGTTCATTGGTGATCGTGCCGTTGTTAATCATCGTGAACAACAGGATGAAAGCCGACAGTCCGATGATGATCGGTAGCACAATCGAGAAGGGCAAGGTCGGCTTGTGACGGGTTTTTTTTTCGGTCATCGGATTGATGGGGTTCAGACGTAGCCGTAGACAGGAAACTTCAGTTATTCGTCAAAATCGGCAAACTCCAGCAGCATAGATTAAGGAATCGGTAAAGTTCGCGGAGATTTGCGGGGCAGCGACAGCACTTTTGCGTGCCGCATGCGGTTCCTGAAGTCCCTGATTTTATTGCCAAAGAATCCGCCAGGAGCTGCCGATACAAAGGGTGTTGACCTGATCAACACATTGGGAAATTGCATCTGCATTGCAGTATCCCAGGGGGGGACTAGTCCGGAATCAGCCACTTAGGCCTTCCGGGCTTATTTTTTGCGCTGACAGCATTCGTGAGGCAGGCATCCTGCCTGCCATGACCTTTCCCTACCTGATGAACTTCTCCCGGCAAGCTGAAAGCTCGCCACCACGTTGGACTGCTTGCATCCATCAGGTTCACCACCTTTAATTGCCGCATGAGCAAGCTCGCTGCCTACCTGCGCTTGATGCGTATTTCCGCACTGCCCACATTGTGGGCCGATGTGCTGATGGCGTTCTTGCTGGCGGCCGGCTCGTGGCTGCCATCCTGGGAGTTGGCCCTGCTGCTGGTTTGCTCCAGCTGCTTCTATCTTGCGGGCATGGTCCTCAATAATTTGTGCGACGTGGAGTATGACCGCGAGCACTGTCCCGGGCGCGTTCTGCCCTCCGGTCAGGTTGCCGTTGGCAGTGCCTGGATTCTGTTTGCCAGTTTGCTGATCACGGCCCTGGTCATTGCCGGCTGTTTGACGGGGATCCAGCTGCAACGCGGGCCAGGAGAAAACTGGTGGCAGTTACCGATCGGATTGTGCCTGGCCGCTTTCATTGCCATTTACAACTTCCGCGCCAAGCGTTCCGTCTTCGGTCCGCTTTTCATGGGGGGCTGCCGATTTCTCAATATTCTGCTGGTTACTTCGATGCACGTGCAGGGAAATCATCTGATTGCATGGTTTGAAAAAGATCAGCTGCTGGTGGCCGCCGCCATCGGCACTTATGTCGCCGGCATCACGTGGTTTGGGCGGAGCGAACACGGCCAGTCCAGGCGTGGTCAGCTAATAGTCGGAGCCATCGTGATGGCCGCGGGAGTCAGCTTGTTGTTCTGGTTACCGTTCACCGATTTCTTCGACGGTCTGGCGAGCGACCGGGATGCGGTTCCCATCCGCAACAAATGGGTGTTTTGCGGCTTGCTGGCAATGATGTTGTTTCCCGTGTTTCGCCGTGTCGCGATGGCTTTGGGCACTTGCGAATCGCGAGATATCAAGAGTGCAGTTATAATCAGCTTGTTGACCATCATCATGCTTGATGCGTCGATCTGTTATCTGGTTTCACCTGAGACTCCTGCGTATGCTTTAGTTGTCGCTACCTTGCTCGTTCCCGCGTGGTTGATGGGCCGGTGGATTTCGGCAACTTGAAAAAGATCGGCAGGCCACACCGTGTACCTCGGCTACAACACCAACGGATTCGCCAATCACGATGCCTTGCAGGCCATCGAGTT
>CAMYKF010000697.1 GCA_947258905.1 uncultured Pirellulaceae bacterium
TAGCGATGGACGATCGTCGCGGGACACTCCCGATCAGGCAGCTTCTCGACTGCAAGTTGATGGGTATTAGCGTGATCAGCCTGCTTGAGTTTCTGGAGCGGGAAACCGGCAAGATCCGCTTAGACCTGGTCGAGCCGGGGTGGCTCATTCTGGCGCCCGGATTTCGCACGAGCATGGTCCGGCGTTTCTTCAAACGCTCGCTTGATATTGTGGTGGCCAGTCTGGCGACTGTTTTGTTGCTTCCAGTGATGATCGCGATTGCGGCGATGATTAAGATAACCGAGGGGCTCCACGCGCCTGTCTTCTACCAACAGTTGCGTGTTGGTTACCACGGTGCTGAGTTTCAAATGCTCAAATTCCGTAGCATGTGCGTAGACGCCGAAGCCGACGGCAAACCGCGCTGGGCAGAGATCGATGATGATCGCATAACGCGGGTTGGCGCGATGCTTCGCAAGATCCGGCTCGAAGTTGAAAAGCTGGTGCAAAGCGGTCCCGAAATGGTGACCATCGGCAAGCTGCCGCAAACACCTCGCGCCAAAAAGGTCATCGAGTATTCGATGGAGGAAGCCCGCAACCTGGCACACAGCTTTGTCGGTACCGAACACATCCTGCTCGGCTTGCTGCGTGAACAGGAAGGCGTGGCGGCCCAGGTGCTGATGAACCTCGGATTGAAACTGGAAGAAGTCCGCGAGGAAGTCCTCAATCTGCTGGGCAGTGGCCTGGAAGGCGCCGAGGCAGGCGAACGCGGCGGTCGCGATACCGGTGGCGGCGAAGCCTCCAGCGCCAAAAGCGGCAAGTCGAAAACGCCCGCCCTGGACAGCTTTGGCCGTGACCTCACCGAACTGGCTCAGCAAGGCAAACTGGATCCGGTTATCGGGCGGGAGGATGAAATTGAACGAGCCATTCAGGTGCTGTGCCGCCGTACCAAGAATAACCCGGTGCTGCTGGGCGAAGCCGGCGTGGGCAAAACCGCCATCGTCGAGGGATTCGCCCAGCGTGTGATCTCGGGCGAAGTTCCCGAATTGCTGGTCGACAAACGCATCGTCGTGCTGGACCTCGCCATGATGGTTGCCGGTACCAAATACCGCGGCCAGTTCGAGGAACGCATCAAGGCCGTGATGAACGAGGTGCGTCGCGCCAAGAATACGATTCTGTTTATCGACGAACTGCATACCCTGGTTGGCGCCGGTGGAGCCGAAGGCGCCATCGACGCGGCCAACGTGCTCAAGCCGGCACTGTCCCGCGGCGAAATCCAGTGCATCGGCGCTACGACGCTGGATGAGTACCGCAAGTACATCGAGAAGGACAATGCTCTGGCCCGCCGCTTCCAGGAAATCATCGTCGATCCGACCAGTACGGACGAAACGATTGAGATTCTCAAGGGCTTGCGGGAACGCTACGAGAAACACCATCGCGTGCAGATCACCGACGACGCCATCATGGCCGCCGTTGACCTGTCGGGCCGCTACATCACCGGACGCTGCCTGCCGGACAAGGCCATCGACGTGATCGATGAAGCCGGTGCCCGCGTCCGCCTCCGCTCCATGACTCGACCTCCGGATCTCAAGGAGATCGACGAGGACATCGACCGCCTGAACAAGGACAAGGAAGATGCCGTAGCCAATCAGGACTTTGAGAAAGCCGCTTCGCTGCGTGACCAGGCCGACAAGTTGCGCAAGAAGAAAGAGCAGATCAAAAAGGACTGGCGTGAGAAATCTGACGAGGCCGACGGCGTGGTCGATGAGGAAGTCATCGCCGAAGTGATCTCCAAGATGACTGGCATTCCGCTCACGCGTCTGTCGACCGAAGACAGTGCCCGCCTGCTGAAGATGGAAGACGAATTGCACAAGGTCGTGATCAGCCAGAATGCCGCGGTCAACGCGATCTCCAAGGCCGTGCGACGCAGTCGCAGTGGTCTGAAAGATCCCAAACGCCCCATCGGCTGCTTTATGTTTGCCGGTCCGACGGGTGTGGGTAAAACGTTGCTCGCCAAGGCACTGGCCGAATTTATGTTCGGTGACGAGGAAGCCCTCGTCACGATCGACATGTCCGAGTACATGGAGAAGCACAACCTGAGCCGTCTGATCGGGGCCCCTCCGGGATACGTGGGTTACGAGGAAGGCGGCCAGCTCACCGAGAAAATCCGCCGTCGTCCCTACGCCGTGGTGCTGCTTGACGAGATTGAAAAGGCCCATCCCGACATTTTCAATATGTTGCTGCAGGTCATGGAGGAAGGCCGTCTGACGGACAGCTTTGGACGCAACGTCGACTTCCGCAACGTCATCCTGATCATGACCACCAACGTCGGTGCTCATGCGATCAAGAACGAAGCGGCCTTTGGTCTGCCCGGAGCCGGCGAGGATGCCTCACACGAGAGTATGAAAAACCGCGTGTTCGACGAAATCAACCGGGCCTTCCGCCCGGAATTCCTCAACCGTTTGTCCGAGGAACCGATCATCTTCCGCCATCTGGAGAAGAAAGATCTCAATCTCGTGATCGATCTGGAAGTTACCAAAATCCGCAATCGCCTGGCCGAACGCGGCTACCAGCTGGATCTTTCCAACGACGCCAAGGAATTCCTCATCAAGAAAGGCACCAACCTGGACTTCGGTGCACGACCACTGCGTCGCGCACTGGAAAACTTTGTCGAGGATCCGCTGGCCGAGGAACTGCTTACCGGCACTTTCCAGGGTATGAACAAGATCACCGTCAAGGCCTCCCGCGATGATGATGGCAAGATCAAGCACTTGAAGTTCGAAGGCGAATATGTCGAACCGGAACCCAAGGAAGAAGAGCCGGTCGGTGTGGGTGCCGGCGAAGCTGAGGCCGAGCCGACACAACCCGCCGAAGGCGAAACCGAAGAGTAGTCACTCACGAGATTTGGGCACCATCCAACCCCGGCCACCCGGCCGGGGTTTTTTCTTTCTCCCCGCTCTCGCGATAAACGGAAGTGCCTGCAAGGCGGGTGCGGACGGCAAGAATTCGGGCCGGGACAGCAGGAAAAACCGACGTTTTGCGTATTTGAATATCGAACGCCGAACAAGGAATTTCGAAGGCAGAAGTCACGGAGAGACGGCGATGTTCAGGCCCGCACATCCCGGGATCAGACTGGCCGGATCCTCACCCACATCGTTGCAGGGCGACGACATCATGACCGATGTTGCGCGACAGCCGGTGCCTGCAACCTGCAACCTGCGACCTGCAACCTGCGACCTGCGACCTGCGACCTGCGACTGCCCAGACGACCGGATCCTGCAACATAAAAAAACTACATTGGCAACCTACAACGTCTGATTCTCGTACGCGCCCATATCGGTTTCCGTACCGACAATGCGATCCAGCAGGTCCAGATCGGGCAGCGGTTCGGTCGTGTTACCGTCGCCATCCAGATCCAGATCATCCAGCACCACGTTGGCCTGGTCGCCGATATCGATCAGGGGCGACGTATCCTGCAGGCGAAAATTGTCACCAAAGTAATCAACAAAGATTGGCGCGAAATCCGTATTGCCGTTGGCAGCCCCGCCAAAAAACACGCTGCCGTCCTCCGGGGATTCATCCCAGATATTGGTGAAGGTCACCAGCGTCGTACCGCCGTCGTTAAAAATGTGAGCGAATTCAAACATCGGGTTCGAGCCATTGCCGACCATGATCGAATTGGTCATGAAGATATCGAGTCCCGAGCCAATCAGGCCATGAACCGCACCTCCATTGAATCCGTTGCGGATAAAGGTGGATGAATAAACCTCAACGCGACTCGTATCAGCAATCGAATAAATCGCCGCGCCCCGATTGTCGTGGAACAGGCTGTTGGCCACCTTGACCATGTGACCCGATCCGGAGATGCCGATTCCCGAACCGTCGCCGACCGTGTCGGTGTGATCAGCGAACGTGCTGTTGGCCACCAGCACTTCGTTACCCGAACCCTGAATCGAAATCGCGTCGCCTGGCGGCAATCCGCCATCGGTCTTGTTTTCCGTAAATACCGAGTTGTAAAACGCCAGCTGTCCGTCAGTCACCTGCCATGCGACCGCCGTGCCTCCGTCGCCCACCGGCCCGGAGAGTGGGGTGCGGTTATTGTGAAACTCGCTGTTGGTCACTTTCATGACCGTGTTCGCGCCGGTAACGACCATTCCGGTCCAGTTGTCGGAAATCGTGGCGTTGTTGATCTCCACCATCGCCGCTTCAATTATCAGTGCCGGGTTTAACAAACTCCCGGAAATCGTCGCGTCGTCGATCAGCAGGTTGTTCGCGTTGATGACGATGCTGGCTTCCCACCGGTCGAACAGACCCGCCGTTACGGTGAGACCGGTGATGCTCACGTCATCGGCCACGATGCGCGCGAGGTCCTCGGAAAAGAAAACAATGTCATCGGGACGTTGAACGGCCAACTGATCAATGATCACTTCCGTCGGCGAGTTTTCACCCTCAATAATCAGGGCGTCAGGCACCGGCTCGTCCATCACTATATTCGTCAACTGGATCAAACGCTGGTTGGGCTGGTCGGGAATAGCCACGATCAACGGACGGCTGTTTTCGTAAATGAAAAAATCCCCCTGCACGAACTCGGTGTCACTGATCGTCAGATCGCGGCCACCGAATCGGATACTGGAACCGTTGTTGAACGTGAACACCGAGTTGGTAACCGTCAGGTCATACCCGGCATCAAAAAAACGGATGGCGTCGCCTTTCATCAGCGTAAATCGCGTGTCATCAATGACGACATGCGACGATCGGGCCACTACACCGTGACTAAACTGCTCGGTGGCCGGCGTACGGAAGTAATCATTCAACTCCAGAAAGCGATTGTGCACCATGCTCAATGTGCCATCAAAAATGCTAATGCCGGAACCGAGGTTGTTGTTGTCGATTTTGGTCCGCCGGATATCCAGTGACCCGCCCTGAATCGACACAATGCCCGCGTCTTCCGCTTGACTGTTCGGATCCATGTCATGCAACGCATTGTCCTCAATCACCGACAGGAAAACTGATCCCCTGGAGTTGCGGGCGAACAGCGCAGCGCCATCCAGCAAGGCGTGATTTGACAGGATGCTCGAACGATTAATGGAATAGCTGCCTCCCGAAACCCAGATGGCTCCCCCGACGCCTGATTCACCTGCCGTACTGTCCCGCACCACGACGTCGTTCAGCGTCAAATCCGATTGGCGGCTCTTGATCGCAGCGCCGCGGCGGCCAGTCCAGACTGTCCGCTCCTGAATATCACCGTTTTGTACCGTCAGGTCTTCCAGTGTCAGGCTGGACTGCCCAATCAGATGAAAGACGCGGTCCAACTGCGCTGCGTCGACGAAAGTCAGGTCGCTGCCGAGACCGCGAATGGTCAGCATGTGATTGGTGTCAGAAAGAATGTCAAAGTCGCCGGTCAGGGACAGGTCTTCCCCAAACCCGACCAGCTCAATCGCGTAGGTACCTGCACCCAGGTCGATCACATCGTCTTCACCATTGACGTTTGCCGCAATAATGGCTTCGCGCAGTGTAAGCTCGCCGTCCAGCGGATCCAGCACGTCGGCTGTTGTCGTGACAATCAGATTGGCCAGCACACGACGCGGTTCCAGAGTCTCAAGGGACAAACTCGACGCATACTCTTTTCTGGAATTTGACATGCGGGCTCCCGGTGCTCTGGAATCTTGTGTTCTGTAGCCCCCAGTCTAACACCGGCGACACCGAGTGCGAGTATTTCCTGTGCCGACAAAAACCGGCCGAAGTGGCTCCATGGGTTGAGTACCAATGGAAACGACGTTGCGCGCCGGAATGGGAAAACCAATTTTGCCCGGGCAATCGTTCGGCTGTCCCGCTGTGGACTATTGATTGTCCGCATTGCCAAAGGTGCCCCAGCCGTCGACGTAAGCGCCCAGGGGTCTGGCGATTTCGTTTAGCTCGGCCTGCGCGGCGACAATGTTTTCGTAGCTGAGCACCATGACCTTCGAACACTCACAGGTCCACGGTTCGCTCGCCTCCTCGGCATCTTCCAGGTCGTCGTCAAAATAAGTATCGGTGCGATAACCGAGTGTCATCGCAGCGTTGGCGATTTCGATGGCGGTCAGTTCATCCGGTGCGGCGACCTGAATATCGATATCCATCGGCCGCGACATATCGCTGCCTTGTTCTTCGACATATTTCAAGGCGTTGCCATCGGCGTCATCGGGGTAGTCAGTCATGTTGTCTGCCTTTGCTGTAGGCGCACCAGGCCCTGTAGTGCAGGCGTGCGAGGCCCTTCGCACGTCAGCGTAGCTCAATACAACACCAGCCAGGACCCATGCTGAGCGAGGGCCTCGCTCAGCGACGAGCCGGCGTAAATCAATACACAACAACTGTGGGCGTGCGAGGCCCTTCGCACGCCAGCGCCCCAATGCCACCGATCAATTTGCATTCGGAGATCATTGTCGCAAGCGACATCAATCGTACTCATTCTGGTGACAGATTTGCGAGCCGTTTTGCTGGCAAACCCGTGATGGCAAATTTTCTCATCCCGCGTTTTCAAGCGTTTTCCGCTGTCTGATCGGTTTGGCACCGCGATTGCCTCAGATTGGTTCATACACAAACGAGGTGAACTGCCAACGCCATGGAGGGCAGGTGATGATTCGCAAGTCAAACATCTTACACACCGTCTTGCTGCTGGGCGTTCTGGTCCCGGGTGTTTTTGGCTGTTCCTCCGAATTGCAGGCCCAAGGTCGTCTGTCGAGAATTCGCGACAGCGTGCGTCGTCCCGATCCACCCCGTCAGAGTCACAAACAGGATGATGACGATGACAACAATCACGACCATGGGTCGAAGAGGAAGAAGCGCGGATCGCGGCATCGTCGGGGACATGTTCCACGTCTTTCGCTGAACTTTCTCTACAACGACTGCTGTCCACCCCACGTCGTGGAGCATGTGCATTGGTACGAGCCGGCTCCATTGGTGCTTGCGCAATCCCCCGCAGCGCCACCGGAACTGGTTCCGGGTCCGCCCGTTGTCTTTGATTCGATTGGCGACAGCTATTTTTCCTGCTGGTCGGGACGCATGACCGGCTTTTTTGGCAACGATTTCAGCGGGCTTTCCCAGGGAACGCTGGGGTTGCTGTTGCAACGTCCGGCGGGTTTTGGATTGGACACCAGCGTCACCATGTTTCGCGAAAGTGGCGTTTCGTTTCGCGATCATTTGTGGATCGGTGATTTCAATGTGGTTTATGAAGTTATCAACGTCGGGTATTTTCGCGCCCGACTGGGAGCCGGCGTCAATTGGCTGGCCGACCGGTACGGCAGTAAAGCCGGTGGAAATCTGACGATGGGCGCGGACTGGCAAATTTCTCCCAACTGGGTGCTGACCGGCGAAGCCGATCTCGGCAGCCTCGGCGACACGGACCTGTTCCATGGCCAGATCAGTATTGGCCGACAATTTGGCAGTGCCGAGTGGGCGGCGGGCTACGACTATTACGACATCGGCGGCACCAGCATCGGTGGCGTATTCACGGGTCTGCGTTTTCGTTTTTGAGCAGGTAGAATACGGAACGTCTTTTCCCTGACGATCCTCCTGCCGTTACCTGCTTATGTTTCGACAATTCGCCCGGCTGCTTGCCGTCAGTCTGGTTCTGGTGTGTCACCCGACGGTTGCCCAGCAAGACCACCGCGTCTCAACGGACTCCGCGGTCCAGGGCGTTCATTTCTACGGCTTGTGTGACGCGTTCACGAAATCGGACGGCGCGCAAGTCTATTTGTCGTCGCCGCAGGGCCCAATGCAATTGCAGGAGGGCAAACCTGAGCAGCTGTACGACATTCCCAACCGGTCCCTGAGCCGAATTACGTTCGTTCGCTTGTTCGAGCACCCGACCGAACCCGACTCGCGGTATGCCATTGCCTGGCTGGATGCCAAAAAAATGAACGGCATGGGCATTTACCTGCTGACGCCCGACGAGGCGCGTCTGGTTTGCCACATCGGCGAGCGAATGCGTCAGCCCAATTTCTACCAGTCGGAAAACGGCGACATTTTTGTTTCGTCACGCAGCGGCGTGGTCTACTGGTGGGATCGTCAACAACTACGACGATTCGCTGTTCCAATCGACCCGGACCTGACGATCGACCTGCGCAAGTTGTTTCGTCGCGTTGAATTCACCAGCTTGCCGGGCGGGCCAGTCTGTTGTTATTCGGTCGCCAATCCCAAATACCACGAGCGGGCATTGTTCGATATCGCCGTAGCGGATCCGGAAACGGGCTGGCGTACCATTTCGCTGGATGGCCGCGGGACCGGCCCGGCCACCATGACCAACGCCAATACTTTGCGCATGTTGCAATACGATCGCTGGATCAACGTGGATCTTGCATCGGGCGAAGTTACCGAAGAGCAATTTGCAGTACCCCGCGAAGGCGATGCCCGGGTGACCCCCACCTTTGTCACCGCGCTACCTGGTGGAACCCTGATTTCGCTGTGGCGAAAAATGTATCGTTCCTACCGGCCCTACGATGTCGATGCGTTTGCCGACGGCCGTTTCCAGCAGGTTTGCGAATGGCGGGATGCCGCCTGGCACGTCGTGGCCGGCAAGGATCGGCTAATCACCAAACAAACGCTGCACGTCACCGATGACGATGGCGGCTGGTGGGTGGTGACCGGCGAAAGCTCGCTGCTGTATCGCAATCCAGCCGGGCAGTATCGCGAGTTCGATTTTCAATACGGCATCGCTATAACCGAGTGCCTGGGGTTCCAACGAGATGGCCCGGAGACGCTGTGGATGCTGGGCCAGGGGTCCGCGCTGAGGATCGATTGGCGTCAGCTGGCTGACCAGTCCGCAACGATAGATACGAACTGGCTGGAGATTTTTTCCCGTCATCGAATTGACTTGTCGTGGCCCGCGCCCTTTGATCCACTCAGCCCGTTCCTGACGATGGAGGGGGACATCATTTGTCACAGCGATCTGCAACAGCGTTACAGATTCCCGCCCTCTGACGTGCTGCCGGTCACCGACAATAAATTCTGGTTGTTCGAGGACAATCAGGGGCGGCCCTGGGTAGTCGGATATGGACAGCATCCATGGAAGGTTGCTGGATGGGTTGACCAGCGCTGGCAGGTCTTTGAGCCGCAAGTTGATCCCGTTGAGCCGGCCGCCGAGAATGTGGCGTTGTGGTTCAGTCAGCGGGAACTGGTGACACCCGGTGCGGT
>CAMYKF010000698.1:0-1874 GCA_947258905.1 uncultured Pirellulaceae bacterium
TCTTTGAGGTAAAACTATCAACTGGAGAGCCGGATGCGGGAGAACCGCCAGTCCGGTTCGGAGGGAGGGGAGAGCTAACCACTCTTCCCTACCCCTATCTTGCGCACAAAAAAAGCTGCGGGCTTGCGCCCGCAGCTAATCCATTGCGTCATCCGTCAATTGGTTTGTCGCTATGCCTTGCGTCGTCGTCGCACCAGCGCCAAGGATAACGGACACCAGTACGAGCTGGATTCGATTTCCCGGGCGTCGTTCCTGTCCGGATTCGAATGGCGTTGTTACCGGCGGGTGAAGCCGTCGCGGCAAAACGTTTTGCGAGCCAGCTGGTCGCGAAGCGAGTGAGCGGCCGGCCGCAGTGGCATTCGGTTGATTCAGGAGCGGGTCATCGAATCTCTCACGAGATTCGCTAATGGATGCAGAGGTGGCATCTCGCGAGATTCGCTACCGGTGACAAACGGGTCAGGCCCAGTCGTATCCGGTGGTCTTCTTGATGCGTTCCTCGAAATTGCCCAGCAGTCCGCCGATCACGTCCCATTTATGGGGACGGCGGATTTCGATGTCGCCGTGCTGGTTAACCCGGACGATGGTCGAAGCCTCGACGCCGGCCGATTGCAAGTCCATATGCAGTTCGTCGTCACTGACGATTTCTTCCAGCGTGTCGCCGGTCATCTCGATAAACTTCAACTTTGCGTCCCGAAGTGAAACAGACTATCTGGGTTTTGGAACAATCTTGCTTTCGATCACCAGTCCCTCAGGGGCATCGACGTCCCAGTCCGGCGATTCGTGCAGATCCGCCGGTTCGCCGGCAATGATCATGCGGCCCGAGTGGATTTCGACCTGTTTGCGAATCTCCTGTGCGGTCCAGGCCTTGATCCACTTTTGCAATTCCAGTTCCGAGACACCAAGTTCCTCGCAAACACGGCTGACCGTCGATTTGCCGTTAAGCAGTCTTTCCACAATACCGTTGCGATATTTCTCGGAAAAGCGGTCTGCATTGCTGGCAGCATGAGCCAGAGAATAATCGGTCTTGATGAAATTGCCAACCGCCGCCGATTCGTCAGCGATTTCCTGTTTCTCGGAAACACTGCGAATGGCCTCGGTCGATTTGCTGATCAGCAGACTGCTGTTGCCGCAATCAACGCACTTCCAGGGCCCGATCTTCAACAAGCCCATGGCACCCAGCGTTAAACGATCAAACATCCAGGCCGCGCGACTTTCAAAGGCGCGTACGTGGACCACGTTTGAGTCGCAATTGCAGCAATATCCGGTTCGACGATTGACCATTTCTGCGGGCAGATACCGTGACTGAAAAGCCTGAATGGCCGGCAGTGGCGAGAGCCGTCCTGTAATTTCGCCAAATCTCCCGAGCGACGAGTCGACTTCATTATATGAGGAAGAATCGTCAAAGGAACGGTCGTAACTGTCGTTATTCAGTGTTTTTGACATCGTCAACGATTTGCGACCCGTAAACTCGCCGCGTTTTACCGAATAGCTGTATCACGACTCCATTATGCTTGCCGAGTTTACAGGTCGGTTGTCCTTACCACGCAAAATCCCAATGATTTAGGACAAACCATTGATGCCATTTCCATTGATTCTCACTGCAATCCATGCAACCAGCGAAACCGGAAGACCTTGAATTCGAAACGTCGCTCGACGATCTGGGGAAACGCCTCGATTCGGTGCTGGTAGCGCGAGCAGCGGGAATCAGTCGGGCGCGGATTCAATTGCTGATCCGCAATCAATGCGTGACTCTTGATGGCCAGCACGCCAAGCCGTCGACCCAGGTACGCAGCGGCCAACGGGTAGTGGCGCAGTTCTCGCAACTGGAGCGTTTGCGACCGGAAGAACCTAAAGCCGAAAAGATCGACCTCGAT
>CAMYKF010000698.1:1901-3875 GCA_947258905.1 uncultured Pirellulaceae bacterium
CTCAGTTCGGTGGGTGGCGACCACCGCCCCGGCATCGTGCACCGCCTGGACCGCGACACCAGCGGCGTGATCGTGGTGGCCAGACATGACGCGGCTCATTTGGCGCTGATGAAGCAATTCGAAAAACGCACCGTTACCAAGGAATACCTGGCGGTCGTGTCACCGGCTCCCGATCGCGATCGAGATCATATTGACGCACCGATCGGTGTGCATCCGTGGCAACGGGAAAAGATGGCCATCCGCCGCGGGCACCCGGCCAGCAAGGAAGCTCGCACGTTTTACGAAGTCCAGCAGCGATTCGGGCGTTTCGCCCTGGTTAAGGCTTTTCCCAAAACCGGACGCACGCATCAAATCCGCGTTCATCTGGCGTATATCGGATGTCCCATTGTCGCCGATCGGCTGTATAGCGGGCACGCGTCTGTGACTCAGGGCTGGCTGGAGCGTGGAGTCGATGGCGGCGAAAAACTGATCGAGCGGCAAGCCTTGCACGCGCGATCTATTACGCTCAAGCATCCGCAGTCCAAACAGGAAATGGAATTTGCGGCTCCGCTGCCTGCTGATTTTCAACGATTGCTGGATGCACTGAAAGCGCTATAGTAGCAGGCACACTCCGTGTGCCGTTTGCCTTGGTTGTACAAGGTTAACGGGCTCACGGCACACGGAGTGTGCCTGCTACTTTGCCGCTAGCGACTGCGCGATTGCGGTTCGGGCGGAATCGCGGATTTGCTACTCTCCCGGCGTCTTGCACTGGCAGACCCAGTGCCACCCTGATCACTCGTGTGTGCCACTGGCTTCGTCAGTGCTTTCCTCCAGTCAGTCGGACAGCGAATTTTGCACCCCGTTAACTCTGATTCGTACCGCAATCCATGCGGACCCTGGATCGGGTTCGTCGTTACCTTCGTGGCCCTGGTGGCTGGCTGCGCCACGGCCAATCGACGCGTGGAGTTGCCGTCCCGGGACTCGTTCGATCGGGAGCAACTGCGGATTCACAGCGACCGCAAACTGCCTCGCAATCATCGATTGCTGGACGATCTCACGGCGCGTCGTTCTTTGTCAAGAACGATACGGAGTTGAAAGTTTTCGCGCACTGGGGCGATTTCGTCGGCGAGGATTTGCGGCATGAGGTAACCCATGGATACCTGCATGCCGTGGTTCCCGAAATTCCGCTTTGGCTGGACGAAGGTCTGGCGGAGTATTTTGAAGTGCCACGGGGCCGCAACGGATTTCACCGCGATCATATTTTCTTTTTGACGCAGCAGGCGCGGTCCGACGAGTGGCGTCCGAATCTGCAGCGGCTGGAAGCGCTAACCGATGCGGCTGGATTGACCCAGGCCGATTACGCCGAGTCATGGTTGTGGGTGCATTACATGCTGGAGACGCGGCCCGAGCTGCGCAAATTGCTGCAGGACCAGTTGGCGCGCTTGCGAATGACGGGCGAAACCCGAGCCCTGTCGGAGTACTTATCCGAGCTGGCCGACGATCCCGCCAGCGAACTGGTGGGGCATCTGGCAGAGTTGGGCAAGCAATTGAAGGACGAGCTGTGATCGAACCGATGCACCAAGTTCGCGTCCCGACCTGCCAAAAATCAGGCGGCGCGACGCCGGCGGGTCAGTGTGAACCCAGCCATGGCCACCGTCAGCAACAAGACGCTGCCAGGTTCGGGGACGGCCTGGAAAAACTGGCTGCTTCGTGCGGTCGTGATTTGAGTGGAGTTGAGTCGTTCGCCCTGATTGGGCGAGCCACCCGATTGCATCAGGTTTTCCGCTTCGACAATGTGAGGCAGGCCAAGATTGTGTCCGATCTCGTGCGCGATAACCGACGCAACCACTTCGCGACCGCCAGTGAATCCCGGAAGATTGTCACCGACGTGTTGAGTGATTCCGTTGCCGCCAAGAATTGCCAGGCCGTTGGCCGTGTTGTCGTCAAGGTCGGGAAAACCAGCTGCAATCTCCACAAAGAACATGTTGATGACTT
>CAMYKF010000699.1 GCA_947258905.1 uncultured Pirellulaceae bacterium
GCGGGTTGCAGGACAATGTCGTGCGATGTCCGGGCTACGTCACGAACTTCCCAAGCAGCGATCCGGGATGCCACCATATACTGCTGATCCGCCGTCGACGCCGTAATTACAACATTCGGCGGGAACAGTTCACTATTTGCGAAACTTGCTTCCAGACTGAACTTGTTGCCGTCGACCTCGACCGGTATCTCGTCACGAAATCTGGCCGCGACCTTCACGCCCCCGGCTGCCCGGCCATCCGGCATCAAGATCTGACCCTGAATACGAAAAACAAAGACGTCACCTTCGATCCGCATCCAGTCCGCTGCCTGATACGGTTTCTGTTCGGTTGTTTCCTGCTGGGCACACGTTGATGGCGGTACCAGTAACGGCAAGCCCACGACGAGAGCCGCAAGGCAATGAGTGAGAAAGAGCGGTTTTGTAGATAAGGTGGCCATTCCCTCTCCTTCGCGTTTAGATCCGCGCGACCAGTTGACTCAATGAACGGATTTTAGACGTTACAAGAAAGAATCGCAAAACTCGGTACAATGGCGTCACGGGAATGCTTCCCCAGTAAACATCCGGAGTCTTCTTCATGATCGTAAATCGCCTGGCATGGACCGCACTGGTGTGCGTGATTGTGCTGGTATTTGCCGGTGCCATCGTACGCGTGACGGGTTCGGGCCTGGGCTGTCCCGACTGGCCGACATGCTGGGGGCGCATTATCCCGCCGACCAGCGTGGAGCAGATCGATGTCGACAATCTCGATCTGGAAAAATTCAAACGGCACGCGGTCCGCAAGGGGATGGATCCCGATACGATCACCCGGGAAACGGTTCTCGAAAGCTTCAATCCGGTTCAGACCTGGATCGAATTCATCAACCGGCTGACTTCGTTACCGCTGGGTCTGTCCGTACTGCTGCTGGCGCTGTTTTCGTTTCGCGCGGCACGGCACAAGGGCTATGTCATCGGATTGTCATGGTTGAGCCTGGCCAATGTGCTGGTCAATGCCGTGATGGGAGCGATCGTGGTGCGCAGCGGCTTGCAGCCAGGCATCATCACACTGCACATGGCACTGGCCTTCCTGCTAATTGCCGTGCTGGTGACCATCATCTGGCTGACGCGACCGGACACGACCGGCGTGGCGGTAGCGCCTGATCAGCGAAAAAAGCTGCTAGTGGTCTCACTCGTGTTTTTCGCTTGCCTGTTCGCCGAAGGCCTGCTGGGCAGTCAGGTCCGTGAGCAAACCGACGAACTCGGCCTGGTGGCCGCCGAACTTTCACGTGAACAGTGGTCCGAAGAGATTGGTGCGACGCTGATCTTCAAGGTACACCGCAGTTTTTCCTGGACGCTGCTGATCACCGCCGCGTTGCTGCTCTGGTGGGTGCTTCAGTCTTCATTGAAGCACACCCGGGAACCCCGACTGATTTTCGCACTGGTAATCGCGATGATGATCATGGGATTGATCCTTGGTCATATCGGTGTGATTCAGTTCGTGCAGGTACTGCACGTCGGCGCCACGGCGGTGTTGCTGGCCGTCACCTGGCACTGGATCATGCGCTTGTGGTCGGCGAAAGCCGCGGCCACCGCAAGCAGCGTTTAACAACATTCCACGTAACAAAAGAAAACACTCCACGTTCGGGAACCTGCATAAGTGACCAGTACAGAGCACACCATACGGTCCGGCGATAACACGATTCTTTCGTCCAGCCAGCTTTCCGGTTGCGCGGGCAACTGGACCGTCAACAGGCAGACTTTACGCGGTGGCTTGCAGGATGGCGTGGAACTAATTCACGTCGACAACGGGCGTCTCAAGTTCACCGTTATTCCGACTCGCGGCATGAGTATTTACCAGCTGCAGTGCGGTGACGTCAGGCTGGGCTGGAATTCTCCGGGTCAGTCAAATCGTGCATCCGCGGCATATTGATCTAAACGATCACGGCGGACTGGGCTGGCTGGCCGGGTTTAACGAAATGATGGTTCGCTGCGGTGTCTCGTTTGCCGGGCATCCCGGTGAAGATGACGGCAAGATGCTGACGCTGCACGGTCGCATTGGAAATATTCCCGCTCGCGAGGTATCTGTCGTGGCGGATGACAAGGCTCCCCACCGGATTCGCATCCGTGGCCTGATGGAAGAAAAAATGTTCAAGTTCGGTGTGTTTGAACTTTATACGGAAGTCTCCACGGTCCCCGGCAGCAACTCCATCGAAATCACTGATCGACTGGTGAACCGCAGTGAATACGACCAGGAATACCAAATCATCTACCACACCAACTTCGGGCGGCCAGTTCTGGAGCAAGGGGCTCGGTTTGTGGCGCCTATCGACAACGTCGCCCCGTTTGACGAATACGCGGCCAGGGATCTCA
>CAMYKF010000700.1 GCA_947258905.1 uncultured Pirellulaceae bacterium
TGCGCACTGGGCGAATTGGGATCACCGTGAATCGGATTGATCACATCGCCAACCTTGAGCTCCAGTTCCCTGGCCACCGTGCTGCCCAGCACGGCCTCGAAAAACCCGTGCTCGCTGTTGAACTGCTCAAAGGCCCGCCCCTGAGCAAACGTCATCTGCTGTTGGGTGTCCAGATCCAGATAGACCTCGGTAAAGAACTCCGGCACAGTTCCCACGACGCGGAACACATCCAGGTAATCGCCAAGGGCGACGGGGATGGCCATATCGACCAGGTAATGCATTTTGCCAGCGACGTTCAGACCCACACGCGAATCATCGATTCGATGTTCGGCGCTGCGCAGTGTCTGGCTGACCAGTGACGAAAGTCCCGCACCGGGTGTGGCGGCGGCCAGCAATCTTTCGTTCAGCAATTCGGCTTGCTCGCGGACCAGTCGTGACTGGTAACTGGCCGAGTGTCGCAGCTGTTCACCACGCCGCTGTTTGTCGCAAAAGGCCAGGTAGTATTCGTAGGGAATGTTCTCGACCGGCGAGCTGAGATAGAACACCGTGTTCATGGTGACCTGCATGCCGCTGCCGGCGGTGGCGATGATCAGGTCGTAGGGAAAGTTGGAGTTGCTCCTGAAAGATTTGGCAACAATGCCGTGCACCGTCAGCACGCCCACCACCAGCATCACGCCCAGCGCCATCGAGAGGATGGTCAGGACGGAACTGAGTCCGCGATGCTGAATACTTCGCCAGGCAATTTTCAGGACGTTCATGGTGTTGGTTTCTTGTGTCGTGGCGGTGGCTTCCAGCCACCGTGTTTCGATAATGCAACCGGCGGCTGGAAGCCACCGCCAGGTTTGTTTGATGTTGGGCGGTTCCCGTCAGGCATGTTCGGCCAGCGCTTCGGCCACGACCCGATTGACATCGACCAGCTTGTCCACGCGTTCGAATTGATCGGCGACTTCCATGTTGTGGGTTACCATGATCAGCGCGATCTCTTCCTCGCGGCACGTTTCACGGATCAATTCGACCATCTGGTGCTGGTTATTGGGATCCACGTTGGCCGTAGGTTCGTCGGCCAGCAGCAGTTTGGGCTTGTTGGCCAATGCCCGGGCGACGGCCACACGTTGTTGTTCGCCGACACTCATTTTGCCGGGACGGTGAGTGGCGCGATGTTCCAGTCCCACCCGCTGCAACAAATGCCTGGCCCGTGCCGGGTCGCGTTTGCCCCTGGCAAAGGTCATGCCCAGCACGACATTCTCCAGCGCGCTGAATCCGGGCAACAGGTTGAATGTCTGGAAGACGTAACCGAGCTTGTCGGCGCGAATCCGGTCGCGGGCTGCTTCGCTGTATTTGGTGACTTCGATTCCGTCCAGCACCACCTTGCCCGAAGTGGGCTGGGTGATCCCGGCGACGATGTGCAGCAAAGTGGTTTTGCCGCAGCCACTGGGGCCGATCAGGGCCACTTGCTCGCCCGCCCCCACTTCGTAGTGCGGCACGTCCAGAATATCCAGCGTCTCGCCATTGGGCTGGCGGTACTGTTTTGTAATTTGGTCGAGCAACAACATGGCGATTCAGGTCGGGTCGGGACGAACAGCATTATCGTAATGAATCCGGGCGTTCCGCAAAGGCGAGCCCCTTGGCACGACGCAAACTCGCCGGTTTTGAGGCGATCTCACCTGTGCTTTTTCTTACGCAGGGCAGGCGGACCCGGTTCGGGCGGACCTGGAGTCTGTTTTCGGATCAAGCCCCGGCAGGTCCGTCTGGCCAGAGCGACAATGGCAGGAGTACGAGTAGCGGACACCAGGCAACAGCCTAGCCCCGACGCATGGCGCGGTCGATCTGGCGTTTTACATCCCGCTCCTTCATCGACGAGCGTTTGTCGTGCAATTTCTTGCCACGCCCGACGCCAATCATCACCTTGACGATACCGCGGGCGTTGAAATAGACCCGCATGGGAATAATCGTCAGCCCTTTTTCCTGCATCCGGGCGGCCAGCTTGCGCAGCTGGTCGGCGTGCACCAGCAACTTGCGGGGGCGTTTGGGGTCGTGATTCCAGATCGTGGCCTGCTTGTATTCAGGGATATCGGCACCCACCAGCCACAACTCGCCTTCCCGCAAACGTACGTAGGCTTCCTCCAGGGAGAGCTTGCCGTCACGCAGGCTTTTCACCTCGCTGCCCATCAGCATGATGCCGCATTCGAGTTTCTCCTGGATTTCGTAGCGATGTCGGGCCTTGCGGTTTTCGGCGATCTTGCGTTCGCCCCTGGCGGCTTCGCCCGACTTGTCGGCTTTGGATTTTTTCTGCCTGGCTCGGGCCATGGTTGCCAGTTGCGATGTTTAGCGGTGAATCAGGTGGTGTAGCTGCCGCGAGCGGCTTTGCGGGATTATCCCGATGACCGGCTGCCCGCATATGTCTAGAATACATCAGCCGGACCCGATTCCCCAACCGTCTTCTGCCTGGCCAGCCTGTGACCGATTCTGCTTCACCCCAATCCGCTTCGCCGCCCGTCCCTCTGGTGCAATTGAATTCCGGTTCGCCCGATCGGCGTCTGCCCCGCTGGCTCAAACGCAACGTTCCCAAGGGGAATGCCAATCATTTCACGGCCAGCCTGCTGGACGAATTGAATCTGGAAACCGTGTGCGATAACGCCAGATGCCCCAATCGCATGGAGTGCTATTCGCAAAAGACGGCGACCTTCATGATTCTCGGCAATGTGTGTACGCGGCCGTGCGGTTTCTGCGCAGTCAGCCGCGGCAAGCCGGGGCCGCTGGAACAGGACGAACCCGAACGACTGGCCGAAGCCGCCTGCCGACTGGGGCTGAAACACGTCGTCATTACTTCGGTGACGCGGGACGATTTGCCCGACGGCGGAGCCGATCACTATGTGCAGTGCATCGAGGCTGTTCGGCGACGCAGCGACGCCACGATCGAGGTGCTGACCCCGGACTTTCTTCACAACCAGCCGGCGCTGGACGCCGTGATTGCGGCGCGGCCGGATGTGTTCAATCACAACACCGAGACCGTGCCCCGTTTGTACCGCCGGGTCCGCGGCCCCAAGTCCGATTACAACTGGACGCTGCAACTGCTGCAGCGAATCAAGGATCGGAACCCGCAAATCAAAACCAAGAGTGGCTTGATGCTGGGGCTCGGCGAGGAACGTCAGGAAATTCTCGATGTGCTGGCCGACCTGCGCGATGCTCAGTGTGATTTCCTGACCCTGGGCCAATACCTGCAACCGGCGACCGACCGATACCTGCCGGTCGTGCGTTATGTGGAGCCGGCCGAGTTTGATTTGCTGGGAAAACAGGCGAAATTGCTGGGCTTTCGCAAGGTCGCCAGCGGCCCGTTTGTCCGCAGTAGCTATCACGCGCGTGATATGGCCGAGAGTGATGACTAATTGCCCCGAATTGCCGAACGAAAATCAGCCGTCCGCGACCATGATGGTTCAGGTCAACGGACAGGCCTCCGAGTTGCCGCAACCCTGTTCCGTGGCCGCTTTGCTGGATCAACTGCAAACAGGCCCAGTCGCCGTGGCGGTGGAGCGGAACGGCGAAGTGGTTCCCAAAGCCCGGCATGCCGAGACGATGCTGCAGGACGGTGATCAACTGGAAATCGTTACGCTGGTCGGTGGAGGTTAAACCCCGTTTTATGAGTATGAGCCAGATTTATGAGTATGAGCCAGATTTCCACTCACTCTGACGTTGCCCCGACGACTCCACCAGGGGAAGACCGACTGGTAATCGGCACGCATGAATTGTCGAGCCGACTGATTCTCGGTACCGGTCGCTACCGCTCGTTCGCCGAGATGCAGGCCGCGCATCAGGCCGCTGAAACCGATTGTGTGACTGTGGCCGTGCGACGCGAAAAATTGCATGACAGCCGCGGCAACAACATCCTGGATTTTCTGGATCTGGAAAGGCTCACGTTGCTGCCCAACACGGCCGGCTGTTATGAAGCGACGGCAGCGGTCCGCGCCGCGCTGATGGGTCGCGAAATTCTCTCCGACCTGGGAAACCCGGGAGCCAACTGGGTGAAGCTGGAAGTCCTCGGAGATAGTCGTACTTTGTTGCCGGATCCCGTCGAAACGTTGCGGGCCACCGCCGCCCTGGTCGATGACGGATTCGAAGTGCTGTGCTACACCAGTGATGATCCGGTCATGGCGCTGAAACTGAAACAAGCCGGGGCGGTCGCGGTCATGCCCGGCGGCAGCCCCATCGGGTCCGGTCAGGGCATCGCCAATCCACTCAACCTGCAAATCATTCTGGAACAACTCAAGGGTGATGATGCCGCGTACCCGGTGATCGTGGATGCCGGACTGGGCGTGCCCAGTGACGTGGTGATCGCTCTGGAAATGGGTGCCGATGCGGTGCTTTTGAATACCGCCGTGGCCCGCGCCCAAGACCCGCTGCGAATGGCCCAGGCGATGAAACTGGCGGCCCGCTCAGGACGCCTTGCCCGATTGGCCGGCAGAATGGGCAAATCCCGCTATGGATCGGCCAGCAGCCCGGAATTCGGCATGATTGCCGAAAAACCCGGCGATTCAACGCTCTAAATGCCGCAAACAGGTGGAAATCACCCGCTTCGCCGCGGTTGTGAGGAGCCAGCTTGTCAAGTTGTCTAAATTGCCCATATTCGCGCGAAAAGAAACTTGACTGGCCCTTTGGGCCGACGCAAACTGGCTTATTAGCCGACGCAAACTGGCTTATTAGCCTAAAAAATGCTGCGGAAGACTGTGCTGGGCGTACGTCAATACCCCCCAAACTACCAAGGCCGCGTAAATTTCCTGATTTGAACTACGAGTTGCTGCAATGAACGAACTGCTGAAAACAATGCGTCTCGCTTTTTACGTGTGCGCACTCCCTCTCATTGCCACGGCCATTGTATCGGCTCATTCCTGGGTCAGTGTCGATGATGATTCATTGGCGGCACAACTGTATCAGATGGCACCAGTCGAAGTCGTGCCGGCACGTGCTGGCGCTGTGATTGCGGACGTCAATCCTTATGTCAAACACAACTTGCGCATTGATCAATCAGGTGGTGTCTCCGGGCAGATCCTGACACGTGGTGGTTCCGACGTTTACGGTACCCCTGACCTCAACGTCACACTGAATTATCGCGGTAACGCATTCGCCACTGCAACGACCGATCAGAACGGCAAGTTTCGTTTTGAGAATGTTACTCCTGGTACCTACACATTTATTGCGTCGTCACCGACCAGCATTACCACGTTCGGTGTTTACGTATACGCCGATGAAGCGTTGCAGCCGGCGACTGATGAAATCCAGTTGAGCGTTGCCGCTGCTGGTAACAACGTGACAGCGGTTCGTGAAATGCTGAATTCCGAGGTCAAGGGGGTTGCCTATACCTATACACCCGACGAAGCCGAGCTGCCTGTGTTTGATGAGGTGATGCAAGTCGATCGCAATTCGGATGGATCGCTTTCGGGTCGTGTCGTTCCCTTGCTGTGGCTGGAAAGTCAGACACGTTTCAACCTCACCGGCAACTACGTCTACCTGTTTGACGCTGCCGGCATGGCAGCACAGGTTCCGGTGGATGCCAACGGCAACTATCGGATTGAGAATGTCGCCCCGGGTGTTTACGACTTTGTGTCGTTCGGTCCGCATGGTGCGGCGGCGATGTGCATCCGGGTCACAGGACTGGAATCCATCGCGGCCAATTCGGCTGAAATGACGATGACAAGCACCGGCAACAGCCGTTCCATGGATGTCGGTTTTGATACGGTACTTGGTGAGCCTCCGGTGGGTGCAGGTGTCCCGGTCGATGTGACGGTAATGGTTCCTGAAGCTGGCGCATTTGATGGTTATGGTGGATACCCCTGTGGAGGATACGGTGGCGGCGGTGGAGGCTATGGCGGCGGCTACGGTGGTGGCGGCGGCTTTGGCGAATGGGGCGGCATTATCAATGCAGCCCTGGGTGCCTGGGTGCTGTCCGAGGCGTTCAGTAACAACAACAATCGATTTGACGGCGGTGGCGGGGTCATCGTACCGCCGACGATTTTGCCTCCGGTTTCGCCGTTCTGACGAACACGTTTTTTTGACATTCCAAGCCGATGGGGCACACTGCTCCTCGGCATTTTTTTTGCCCGGCTAACATCTACGAAGAGGTACTAACTGTGAACAAACTATCCCTGATCGCCTTCGTTGCGCTGTGCGTCTTTCTGACCACTTCCACCAACGACTTGCAGGCGCAGAATTTCAACGTTGGCCTGGGTGCCGGTGCTGACAACTTTGAATACACCAATCCGCGTCTTGGCTATTGCCTCGAGAACGATTGTTTTCGCGGCGCTCCTCCGTGGATCCCTGGAAGCTGGGGCACGCCCTTTTCCGGCAGCGGTGGATACGGCAGCGGTGGATACGGCAGCGGTGGATACGGCAGCGGTGGATACGGCGGCGGTGGATGTGGCGGCGGTGGATGTGGTAGTGGCTGGGGAGGCGGTGGCTACGGTGGCGGATGTCCCGGTGGCAATTGTGGAGGCTATGGTGGCGGTTACGGCGGCGGCTATGGTGGCGGTTACGGTGGCGGTTACGGCGGCGGCTATGGTGGCGGTTACGGCGGCGGTTACGGCGGCGGCTATGGTGGAGGCTATGGTGGCGGTTACGGCAATGGCATTATCGTGCGTGTCCGCGTGGGCAACCAGGTTGTGAATACGGTGCCGACGGTCGAGACTTATTATCCGGGCGTGAATAACGGCTATCCCGGTTACGGGAGCAACAATCAGCCGCGCCAAACGACCGGCAGAGCTAACTTGCGAAATATCAACGCCGACGCATTCATGCCCGGCCAGGTACGACCCACCATGCCCTTGTTGCGTAACCAGACCACTGCGGGTTCCACGCCGGCACAAAACACGTCGGGTGGATATCGATACAAGTTTTGATCGATCGATTCAAGAAAGTCAGGAAAGCTTGCCCTGTTGGCAAGCTTTTTTTTGCGCGCGGAACATGAATTTGTGGTCGATGCTCGACATGTACAGCGGCACATCGAAATGCCGGGTGGCCGTTCGCGGACAAACAAGCCCCCCCAAATTGGGGCACCGACCTGGTGGCGGCGGTTGATCGCCTGGCATATCCCTGCAGCCTTTGCAACCAATTCTGTCAAAGGAACGAATCGAATAGCCCCGTAATTCCGATGATTGGACCATAAATCGCAGCTGGTCATGCGTTCCGTGCCCGTCATGCGGCTGGGAAAGCGAATTTTTTGCCGGTCAACGAAATCCTGGCCGGTCAAATTGTGCCGACAGGAATCTTGACTCCCCCCCTTAATTCCCTCAAACTAGTGCTAATTGCCGAGAAACACTTGCTACCATTGCGAGCCATCGTATGCTGTGGGTCTCGTTAAAGCTTGCATCTATGGCCTAATTTGAAGACCAAACCACGAGTTGCCCCGATGACTGAACTCCTCAAAACCCTTCGCCTCGCTTTCTACGTCTGTGCGCTTCCCCTGGTGGCTACGGCCATTGCATCCGCCCATTCGTGGATCAACGTCGACGACGATTCCCTGCCAACCCGATTTGATCAACTGGAGACGATTGAAGTCGTTCCTGCGGGTGGCGGAGCAATCCTCTCGGACGTTCAGGCTCATGTGCAACACGCCTTGAAAATTGATGACGCAGGTGGTGTGACCGGTCGCATTATGACTCGTGGCACAACCGAGCTTTACGGCACGCCTGAGTTGAACGTTACGCTTAATGTCCGTGGCAATGCGGTTGCTTCAACCACAACCGACGCCAACGGAAAATTCCGTTTTGACAGTGTTTCGCCTGGTGCCTACACCTTCATCGCTTCCTCTCCAACGAGTATCACCACGTTTGGTGTTTATGTATTTGCTGACGAGGCAGTCAGGCCAACGGCCGACACAGTGCAATTGAGCGTAGCGGCAGCTGGCAGCAATGTCGTTGGCGTGCGTGAAGTGCTGAACTCGGAAGTCCGGGCGGTTGCCTACTCGTACACACCGACCGAAGCCGAACTGCCAGTTGTCGATGAGTTGATGCAAGTCGATCGCGATGCTGATGGCGCGTTGTCCGGTCGCGTGGTTCCGCTGCAGTGGCTGGAAGGCCAGACGCGATTCAATTTGACCGGCAACTATGTTTACTTGTTTGACGGGGCAGGCATGGTTGCCCAGGTGCCTGTCGACGCCCAAGGCTACTACCGCATTGAAAACGTAAATCCCGGCATCTACGACTTCGTATCTTTTGGCCCTCACGGTGCCGCAGCGATGTCGATTCAGGTAACCGGGCTGGAGACGATTGCCTCCAATCAGGCCGATACCACTTTCGCCAGTTCCACGAATTCGACGCTTGACAACGGATTCGACACGGTTCTCGGCGAGCCTCCTGCTGGTCCCGGCACCGAGGTTCCTGTTGACGTCCTGGTGGCGATTCCGCAGCCCGGTATGGGCGGCTACGGCGGCTATCCCGGCGGTGGCTGGGGTGGTGGTGGCGGCTACGGCGCCGGCGGCGGCGGCTATGGCGGCATGGGTGACTGGGGCGGCATTATCAATTCGGCTCTGGGTGCCTGGTTATTGTCCCAGGCGTTCGACAATAATGGATTCGGTAGCGGCGGCAGCGGCGGCGGCGGTGTTATTACACCTCCAACCATACTGCCTCCCGTTACGGTTCCTCCTGTCTCGCCGTTTTAGGTTTCATTAATTAAATCACCAAGCCGACGGGTCCCGTTGCCCTCGGCTTTTTTTGTGTTCGCTACTCTCCTTCCCATACATTGAGGTACTACCCGTGATCAGACTTTCCTTACTGCTTTTTGCCGCATTCTGTGTTGTTCAGATATCGAGTAGCGACCTGCAAGCCGCCGGAACTGGCTCCGGTTACGGCGGCGGTTATGGCGGCGGCTGTGCCGGCGGCACTTGCGGTGGTGGCTATGGCGGCCAATTGGGCGGTGGTTATTACGGGGGCCAGCAAATGGCTCCGGGTTATGCCACGCCTGCTCCTGCTCCCTACATGGGCAACTATGGAACTCCCTACACGACCGGTTATGCCGGCAATCAGTTTGGCGGTGGTGTTTATCCCGGCGGTGGCGGCGGCTATGGCAACGCCATCATCGTGCGAGTCCGTGTCGGCGGACAAGTTGTAGAT
>CAMYKF010000701.1 GCA_947258905.1 uncultured Pirellulaceae bacterium
AAGCCCTCCGGTCTATCCCTTGTGATTCGAGACCTGAGGGCTTGCGCCCTGCCGCTATTAACAGGTCAGTTCCATACTTCCGGGCGCTTCGATTCTGACGAGGACTTGTATAAAGGCGCAGCGACGGGGCGCAAAAAACAACTGCCGCCGGGGCCTGACCAGGCGACAGTTGTAGAGAGAGAGTTTCGTAGTGTGAGGACTTGTTTCGTCAACATCAGGACCGGGCCTGTCAACGATGCGAGCCGGTCGATTTTCTCATGCGTGCATCAACGGGATGCCAGCGCCCACGGCGTGATGCTCCGGGTTAAGTTTTTTGCCTTAGTTAAGACTCTCAGCGAAATGGCTTTGGACTTGTTACAGCAGAATATTGATTTCAATGGAAAAACCGGGTTGCGGAGGCCTTGCCGGGCGTCGCCGGGGCCGGGTTGGTATATTTGAGTCTTGAGAATTCCCTTGCCCCCATGAGGCTCCGAACCGTTGAGGCTCACATGATTCGTTTGACGTTTTTGATTCCCGCTTTATTGTTTGGCGCTCTCCTGGCTCAGCAGGACGAAGGTGGGCAGGACCAGACCATGCGGCGGCTGCAGAAGATCCGCGAATACATCAACGAAGCCGGCACGGCTTACACGGACGAGGACTTTGAGTGGGCTGGAAAACGGATTGGCGAAGCCCGGATTTTGCTGGCCCGGGCCATGCGTGAAGGCAGCGAAGAGTATCGCGAACAGTTTGAAGCCGAGCACCGCCGCATCGCCAAGGCGCACGAGTTGTTAACCGCCCAGGGCATCAAACTGGCCGCGCTGGAACCGGTCCCTGATGAACTGGGGGCGGGTGATGTGTCCGGGGAGTCGCCGATGGAGGAAGGAGGCGGCGAGTCTCCTGCTGGTGGCGAATCTCCAGACGGCGATGTGCCGCCAGCCCGCGGAGGCAACAACGATCAGCCGGTCAGTTTCAAGGATCAGATCGCCCCGCTGTTTGTTCAGAACTGTGAGCGTTGCCATGTGAGGGGTTCGCGTGGCGATTTCAGTCTGCGCAGCTACGAAGCGTTAATGGGAGGCAAGGAGGATGGCACGCCGGTGATTGCGGCGGGTGCGCCCGACGAGAGCATCCTGTATCAGGAAGTTGAGTCGGGTGACATGCCGCCACGTGAAGACATCCAGTTGTCCGCCAGCGAACTTTCCCTGATCAAACGCTGGATCGAGCAGGGTGCCGCCTTTGACGGCGAGGACGAAACGGTCGACATCAACAAGAAGACCTACCAGAACGCCCGACGTGGCAACGAACAGGACCCCGACCGTCCGCGCGGCGGTGGCGGTTAACGGCCCATACGGGACCCCTGCAATAAAAAAGGCCACCGCAATGCGATGGCCTTTAATCAAGGCGGAGGACACGGGACTCGAACCCGCAACCCCGTGAAGGGCAATTGATTTCGAATCAACCTGCTTGCCAATTCGCTTATCCTCCAACCCAGTTCGGAACCGGATTCCGGTCCCGGGGTTCACTGATTTTCTGCGCGAGTGGCAACGCTGTCAAATGGGAGAGCGCCGCTGAGCGAGGCCGCCGCTATGCAATTTGCGAATGCGGGCGAAGGGCCTCGCCCGCCTGCAGTTTCGGTCGAGGAGCCTCACTTGTTTTTCAGCATGCCCCTCATCCGGCCTTCTCCCGGCGCGCCGGGATTTCTCCCCACGGGGGAGAAGGGAAAACCATGCTGGCGAGTTCCGCTACAGTTATTTATCGGTTGGTGCCGGCTGGTGGCCGCCGGGTCTGTTGTCCCCGGGCGGCGCGGATGGCTTGCTGGCCGGGCTGCGAGGAACCGACGAGGAAGTTGTCGACCTGGGCCGTTTGCGTCAGTCGATCGAATTCCTCGGCCATGGAAATCCGCATCTTCTTTTCCATGATGTCCCGGTACAGTTCGTCCTTGACCGCGTCAAAGTCCTGGACGACGGGCGTCGTGCGGCCCTTGCACCACAGGATGACCCAGTTCTGGCCAACCGGAATCAGCCCGGAAATCTCACCCGGCTGCAGCCGGAAGGCTTCTTCCTCCAAAAGCGGGCGGCCGCCATGCATCTGGATCGGTGGCACTTCACCGTAATGGGCGCGCGAAGCCGGCTCGATGGAGTATTGATGGGCCAGTTCGCCAAAGTATTTTTCCGTTTGATTTTTCTTGGCCATGTCCCAGACCTTTTGCGCGTTCCGCTGATCGGCCAGCACAATGGCCAGCGCCTGGACACGCGGACCAAAGTTGGCTTCAAAGCCCTTTTGCATGTCGTCATCGGTGACTTGCACATCACGGGCAACAATCTTCTTCATCGCGACGGTCGGCCAGACTTCGTCCTGCACGTAGATTTCGATTTTGGACGAGTCGCCTTGCGTCACATACTCGATCCATTTCTGCATGTCCGCGGAACCGTCCTCCTGAGTCACGCCGTATTCGACAGCGGCCCGGCGGATTTCCTGTTGCAAATCGGCATCCACGACCGACTCGCCGATCTCCTGCAGTTTTTGCATGATCAGGGTGCGATTGATCTCGCTTTGCAGCACGTCACGTCCAAAGCGAGCCAGGCACTCCTCGTAAACCTGTTCCAGCGTAATTTGCTGTCCGTTGATCGTCGCCGCCACGCCCGGCATCTGCTGACGGAGTTCGGGATTGTTGTAGACATTGACGATCTCCGTGTTTTCCTGCATTTGCTGGAACAGCTGAGCCGCCGCATCACCCAGTCGGGACTCGCGGATCTCGTCACGAATCCGTTCCATGGCCAGTGTTTGCTGTTCCGGCTGCAATTCGGAGGCCTGATAGTGTCGTTCGCACTTGATAATGATGTATTGGCCAGACAGCTCGATGACATCGGAAACCTGACCGACTTCCAAAGCGAAAGCCGCGTTTTCCAGTTCCGGCTCACCCATGTTGCGACGCAGCGGAGGCAACAGGCCACCCACCGAGGCGCTGTTGGGGTCCACGGAATGATCAATGGCCAGGCGACTGAACTGTTCGGGATTGGCGCGAGCCTGCACGAGTATCTGCCGGGCCTGTTCCGGAGTTTCCAGGGCGATGGCCCGCACCTGCACCTTGGGGCCAAACTCGCTCTCCAGTTGACGTTGTACATCCTCGTCGGAAACCTGAGTCATGGAGGAAGCCAGACGACGCAACGCCAGCTCGGTCCAGATGATTTCGTTGCGAAGTTTTTGCGGGGAGAGATCGCGTTCGCTGCAGATCAGTTCAACATACTTTTGCGACGACATGCCAAACTTGTCAGCACGACGCTGGATCTCGGCATCGATGTCGGCCTGGGTTACCGCGATCCCTTCGGCCTGACACTGCCGCGAAATCAATTGATTGTTGATCATGCTTTCGATGACCGGCTCGCCAAATCGCCGCAGCGTTTCCTGTGCCAGTTGTTGCCGCGTGATTTGCTGGCCATTGACCACAGCCATGATTCGCATGTGCTGTTCGTCAGCCGATTGACCCGCGGGCGCGGGCTGGGTCTGGGGTGCGGCCGTCACCACGCTGGCGAATGCCAATAAGGCGATCAGCGCAGCCGCATTAACGGTTGCCGAAAGTCGGCGGCGAGCAAAGCTTGACATGGGTTCCTCCTTAAACCACGCGGTCGCACATTCATTGTGCCCGGCGAAAGATGTCTGTTTTGGGGGTCGTTGTTGTGTTGTCCGCTGTGCCGGGCCTTTTATCCGGCCATTCAACGGGAACGGTTGCCATTCAACGGGAACGGTTCAGACGGGTTGTAAGGCTCGAGTATAAGGAAGGCAGCATTGGCGACTCAATACAAATCGCGACAGCAATCCGGTGATAGCGACCGGAACGCGGGGGCGCATGAAAAAAGGCGAGCGAATTGGATTCGCTCGCCACGCATGCGTTTTGCGTTTCGAATTCGGTGGGACTCCCTGCGAGCCCTGAAAATCAGGTTCCCGAGCGGAAGGGGCGGCTGGATTCAAACTGCTGGTTGTAACGCGAATTCCAGCTACCGTTGTTGATCGACCGGGAAGGGGTCGAATTGAATTCACCGCCGTTGGGGATCTGGATCGAGCTGTTGGTGGCCCGCGGCTGATGATACGGAGTCAGGTACTGGTTGATCCGCTGATTGTCCGAGATGGTGCGGTCGATCGAGGATCCCGGCCGAATCTGTGTCTGGGTACTGTAAGGCGTGTTGATCGGAGGCTGGGATTGCTGGATGGATTGCTGCGAGCGGATTCCCGAGTTGATTTGCGAAGGCTGCCGCAACAGGCGGGAAGCCGCGTTGTCGATCTGGCCGGGCTGCTGAGGCGTGGCATTGGTCGGTGAGTTTTCAATAATAATGCCGTCCTGAATTTGTCCGGAGGGCGTATTGATGTCCGACCAGGGTGAATAGTAATCGGTTTGCCAACCAGGATTCTGGTATTGATAGCCAGAACTCCAGCGAGCACCAATTTGGCGTGCGAAGTTTCGTAGCGGTTGACGCCGCTGAGCCATCAGTTCGGTACTCGACACCAGCATGGCAACCAGCACGGCAAGAGAAACAGTCCAACGCAACATAACAATACTCCAAAATCGAACGAGTCAGCAGAGAGAGGAAGTCTTTCTGGTCTCATCGTGATTTTGGGGAGCCCAGGATTTGCCGAGGATCGCCAATTGCAGAAAAAACCGGCGCACCACGGCGCTCGAAAGGACTGTAGGCAATCAGACTTTGCCGTAGACTTTTTTTGCGATGCGTAACAAAGCACATCGCGCGGCTGTGCCAGATGACCGGCCTGTTGCCAATGGACGGATCGGGCGGATTACCTGCGCCCGGGTTTGCGGGCACAGGCCGCATCAGGGATCAATACCGGACCATTCGGAGGTCTTGCCGTCAAGTTTGACGATCAGATCGTCCGACGTGTGGAATTCCCTGTCCGGCCCTTTGCTGCGAATGATACAACCATCAGAGTTGACCTGATAACTCAATGCCTCATCCCAGGCATCGGTATAGGCCACGGTCATCAACATGCCTTCTTCGATATCCGGCAGGAAGTAGTTGTTGGCATGACGGTAATCGTCCATTTCCCGCAAAGCCACCTTCAGCACGCCATGTGTTTCGACGATCTCTTCACGCTGCTGCGCGGCCATGATTTGCTGCTGGTGGTAGCGATGTTTGCGAGCGGATTCGGTAGCCACCCCGTAGACACCGATCGACAAAGCCGTGGTTGCCAACAGCGAGAACACCAGTCCGACGACGGCCATGCCGCGTGGCGACCGGCGTAATCCGGCCAGACTGCACAACAGGGCCAGCGGGGCGATCAGGAACAGGGTGAAAGGACTGAGCAGAGCCAGTAACAGGCCCATGAACGCGGCCCAGTTGAAGCGCCCCTTGCGCTTTTGAATCGAAACGGGTTCATCGAACCCGATGTAAATCGGGCCGGTGGGTCGCTGGCGATGGGCGAAGGGAACGTGATATCGCATGTCCTGCTCCTGTAAGGTCGCGTCTATCAGGCGTTATTCGCCGGGCGGCAGCGATACTTGGCAGATTTCTTGCGATTTTCCTGGCGTCCCAAGTCTTTGCGGCAAAGGAACTTACCAGTCACGTCCTGACCGGGGCTCCCCGCCACCCTGCCCTTATTTGCCGTCGATGCCCCGCGTGGCATCCAGATAACGCTTCAATTCCTTCCGCACCCGCGGGAACAACATCAACAGCCCAATCATGTTCGGGAAGACCAGAGCCAGAATCATGGCGTCCGAAAACTTGATTACCGAGTTCAACGACGCGGCGGCGCCGAGCACGATGAACACGCAAAACAGGATCTTGAAGGACAGGTCCGAGGCCCTGCTGCGGCCAAACAGGTATTTCCACGACTGCAATCCGTAATACGACCAGGAAATCATCGTGGAGAAGGCAAACAGAATGATCGCGATGGTCAGCACATAGCTGAAATTGGGCAACGCGTTGTCAAAGGCCCGCGATGTCAGGTCGACCCCGCCCACGCGGGCGCCATCGATCAGCACCGAACTGGCTTCCACGTCACCATACGGGAAAACTCCGTTGGTGTTGTAAATTACGATGACCAGGGCGGTCATGGTGCAGATAACCACGGTATCGATGAAGGGTTCCAGCAAGGCCACAATACCTTCGGAAGCTGGATAGCGAGTCCGTACCGCCGAGTGGGCAATGGCGGCCGATCCGGCACCAGCTTCGTTGGAAAACGCAGCACGCTGAAAACCGACGATCAGCACACCCAGCAATCCGCCAAATCCGGCTGCCGGTGTAAAGGCTCCGTTGATGATCGCGGCAAAGGCAGCGGGAACCGCTGAAGCGTTCAGGATCAAAATCAGCAAGGCTGCTGCGACGTAAATGACAGCCATCAGCGGGACGATTTTCTCGGTGATCGAGGCGATTCGCTTGATCCCGCCAATAATTACAATGCCCACGAGAATCGCCAAAACGATTCCGATAATGGTACCACCGGCTCCATCCTGGTTGATGTTGAACAGCGTCATGATCTGTTGCGTTGCCTGATTGGCCTGGAACATGTTGCCACCACCCAGCGAAGCGCCAATACACAACAGCGCAAACAATCCGCCCAAAAAGGCGCCTAGCGGTGCCAGACCGAGATTCCCCAATCCTTTTTTCAAGTAATACATCGGACCGCCGTGCACGACGCCCTGGTCGTCGATGTCGCGATAGGTGACACCGAGCGTGCATTCCACAAACTTGGTGGACATGCCGAGGACTCCGCAAACGATCATCCAGAATGTGGCCCCGGGACCACCCGTGGCAATGGCCACCGCCACACCGGCGATGTTGCCCAGACCGACCGTGCCCGAAACTGCCGTTGCCAGCGCCTGAAAGTGAGAGACTTCGCCATGTTCGCCTTCGTCACGGATCGTATCGACCAGGTCACCGTCGACTTCGGCGACTTCAACGCCCTTGATTTCCGGGGCCCCTGCCATCTCTACGTCTTCGTATTTGCCGCGCACCACATTGATGGCAAAGGGAAACCGGCGGATATTAATGAAGCCGAAATAGACGGTAAAAAAAGTAGCCCCCGCCACCAATAACAACACCACCAGGGGTACGCGTTGCCCCGGAGCAACCGGTACCGCGGTCAGAATGAACCCTTCCCACCAGTCGGCAATCGGCGCAAATGCCTCGTCAATTTGCTGATCAAGTCCCGAAGTTTCGGCGGCCGCTGCGGCGTCGCCTGCCTGGGCCGGAGCCGCTGCCGCAGGTTCGTCTTCCTGCGGAACTGCGGGCATGCCCGAACCGTTGGCCGCATTCACGGCGGTGCCCCCGACGAGGACCGCCACGGTCAACAACAACAATACGCGTAAATGCGTCAATCCTCGGGTTCTGCTAGCCATCAAGCCGTCTCGGTATGGGTATTCGCCGGATTCGTCCAGAAAGCACGATTTTTAGTTTACAAATGCTTTATTGTCAATTATTTACGGCAATTCGTTCGTCCAGCGGCTGTTTTTGACAGTAATCGTTGTCGAAATTGTCTAAAACGGATAAGATCGGTCGAAAGACGATTTCGAAGAGACGATTTCGAAGACCCACTGATGACCAGCCTGTCCACCAGCGATCGCCAGATGCTCGACGTGATGCGGTTTGACGGTGCGCAGTCGGTTAGCGAGTTGTGTGACCGTCTGGAAGTGACAGCGACAGCCGTTCGGCAGCGATTGTCTCGTCTCACGGCCGCCGGGTTGGTGGATCGCCAGTCGGAACGTCATGGTCGCGGTCGGCCCGTGCACAAGTATCAACTGACCCAGCAGGGTCACGATGCGATCGGTGACAACTTTACTGATTTTGCCCGTGCCTTGTGGTCGGAGGTTCAGGCGATCGCTGATGCCGGGGTGCGGAACGCAGTGATTGAGGGCGTCGCTTCACGGTTAGTCACCATGTATTCAGACCAGGTACATGGCGAGACAACGCGTGATCGTCTGCAGTCGCTGTCGGATCTGTTCCAGCGACGCGGCATTCCGTTTGTGGTGGACGAGCACTCAAATAAACCACGTTTGAAAATTGTCGGATGTCCTTACCCCAAACTGAATGAAGACGGCAGCGGGATTTGCGAACTGGAGCAAAAGGTTTTTTCAGCCCTTGCGCAAACCCGGTTGTAGGTTGACCAGTGTGCCTGTGACTCAGGCGGCAAGAGCTGTTCGTTCCAGGCTGAACAAACATTACTTGAGCCGCTGAAATCATCGGCTCAAAACCATGAAAAAGCATTACGAAGAGAGTTTTGATACATGTCTGATACGCTGACGATCAAAAACCTGCACGTGGAAATTGAGGGCAAACCGATCCTCCACGGCGTCGATCTGGAAATCAAAAAGGGCGAGACGCATGCCTTGATGGGACCCAATGGCTCCGGCAAAAGCACGTTGGGTCTGGTCATCATGGGCCATCCGAATTACGAAATCACCGAAGGCGAAATCCTGCTCGACGGCGAAAGCATTCTCGAGATGGAACCGGACGAGCGGGCGCGGGCCGGCATCTTCATGGCGTTTCAGCGTCCGGTGGCGGTTCCCGGCGTCAAAATGGCCGACTTCCTGCGTCACGCCACCACCAACGTGCGGAATCCGGATCGCAAGGAAGGCGAGGAACTGATTCCGATGCGTGAGTTCCGCAAGGAGATCAAGCAGAAGATGGACCAATTGCAAATGGACAGCGAGTTCGCACGTCGCTACGTCAATGACGGATTCTCGGGTGGCGAAATGAAGCGGGCCGAAATCCTGCAACTCGCGATGCTGCAGCCCAAGTTTGCCGTCCTAGACGAAACAGATAGCGGACTCGACGCCGACGCCGTGCGACTGGCGAGCGAGAGTATCCGTGAGATTGGAGCAAAGGAAATCGGGCTGCTGATTATCACGCACCACGACAAATTGCTCGAACACAATACACCAGACAAGACCCATGTCATGCTAGGCGGTCGCATCGTCGAAACTGGCGGAGTGGAACTTGCCGAAGAGTTGCATTCAACAGGTTACGACCGCATTCGCAGCGCATACCCTGATGCGGAAGCCGACAACCAAGCCATGCTCACCGAAGAAGAACCGGTGGCGTAGTGGTGGCTTCCAGGGGCCACCGAGCATTGCATACGCTATGAAAAACCGACGCACCCTGGACTTG
>CAMYKF010000702.1 GCA_947258905.1 uncultured Pirellulaceae bacterium
GAGGTCTTTCGACGGACAATAAATTCGTGAGTTACTTTTGAGGGAACCGGAATAAACCCGGATCCAGTACAGGTCGCCCGTTTTGGCGGGCAAGATCTTAAACACCAATCCGCAAAATGGCTCGGACGGATCCGTTTTGCGAGTTTCTGTCTGCTCTGGCTTGCGAGGATTCGTGCCGACGATCGGCGGGCGATCGAGTGGGCTGGGCAAGTAATGCTTGACGCCATCAAGTACGCCCTGAACACCGATGCCGTGAAGTGCGGATCCACAGACGACCGGATGGATCTTGCCTTCAATAGTTGCCTTGCGAACCGTTTGGCGAATCAGTTCATTGGAAATCGGTTTTCCCTCAAACGCCAACTCGGCCATTTCGTCGCTGTGATCGTAAAGCGTTTCCAGCAGCTGCTCGCGGGCGAACTGGGCTTCATCTTGCATCTCTGCCGGGATCGGCGATTCGTTTTGTTTTTTGCCCTCGTCTTCGAAGGTGACAAATCGCATCTTGATCAAGTCAATCAAGCCACGGAATGGATCGTTGACGTGGGCGGGTCCCAGCCCAACAGGAATCTGGACGGCAACCGGATTGGCACCCAGTCGATTCCTGATCTCATTGAAAACGCGTTCAAACCCGGCTCCTTCGCGGTCGAGCTTGTTGATAAACGCCATTCGCGGAACGCCGTATTTGTTGGCTTGTCGCCAAACGGTTTCGCTTTGGGCCTCGACGCCCTCGCGGGCGCTGAACACAACGACCGCACCGTCCAGCACACGCAAGCTGCGTTCGACTTCCGCCGTGAAATCGACGTGGCCGGGTGTGTCCAACAAGTTGACATGGATATCTTTCCAGTCAAACGTAACGCAAGCCGAGTAGATCGTGATTCCACGTTCTTGTTCCTCCTGGTCGTCGTCGGTCGTGGTCGTGCCACTGTCGACTTTGCCCACGCGGTGCTTGGCACCGGAAAGGAACAACATGCGCTCGGTGACCGTCGTCTTGCCCGCATCGATGTGGGCAATGATGCCGATATTGCGAATTTGTTCCAGTTTCCGTGCCATGATGATTTGCCCTGTGCTGGCTGTCTCCCCGTTTTCGGCGCATGAAAAAGGCCGCAGCGAGTCACGACTTCGTTGCGGCCGATGTGGTTCGCAGTTTTACCAGGCAAAGTGTGCGAAGGCCTTGTTGGCTTCGGCCATGCGGTGCGTGTTTTCTCGCTTGGTCATCGCAGCGCCTTCCTTGCTGAAGGCAGCCACCAGCTCGTCAGCCAGTTTCTTGTGCGTGGGACGACCCTTTTTGTCGCGGACGGCCGTGAGGATCCAGCGGAATGCCAGTGACTGTTGACGCTGGCGGTTGACCTGCATCGGCACCTGATACGAGGCACCACCGACCCGCTTGGAGCGTACTTCGATTTGCGGTTTGACGTTTTCAATCGCCTGGGTAAAGACGTCGATCGGTTCCTGATCAGGTACCCGTTTCTTGATGTCAGCCAGGCAGTCGTAGAACACTCGCTGTGCGACTGTTTTTTTGCCGTCCCACATCATGCAATTGATGAACTTGCTGGCGAGAATCGAGTCGTGGACTGGATCGCCCTTGAGCTGCGTGCGGCTGGCGGTAATTCGTCCCATGGCTTGTCTTTAACCCTTAACCCTTCTTCTTGCCGTAACGGCTGCGTGATTGTTGGCGATTTTCTACACCCAGCGTATCCTGCGCGCCGCGGACTACCTGGTAACGCACTCCCGGCAAATCCCGGACGCGACCGCCGCGAACCAGCACGATAGAGTGTTCCTGCAAATTGTGGCCTTCGCCCGGAATATAAACCGTCACTTCCTTGCCATTACTCAAACGCACACGCGTAATCTTGCGGAGCGCCGAATTGGGCTTCTTGGGCGTCATGGTGCGCACCTGCAAACAGACACCCTGTTTCTGCGGACACTTCTCCAGCACCGGGGCCTTGGTGAACTTGCGTTTCTGTTTGCGGTTCTTGCGAACCAGCTGATTGATGGTTGGCATACTGTATTTCGTTGGCTTGTCGGGCCGACCCGCTGATCATCGCCAGCGCGTACATCAAGACGGACGGGCCGCAAAATCGAAACGGTAAGGTTAACCTTTTTGCCCTTGATGTCAACCGGAAAACCACGTCGCTGAGCGAGGCCCTCGTTCGCCCACAGGCGGCCACTGTAGCTGAGCGAGGCCCTTTCGCTCAGCCGGCGGGTAATGGCGAGCGAAGGGCCTCGCTCGACCACAATCCGCATGCCTGGCTCACTGTTATGGGCGGGCCTCCCGATCCGTCCCACCAAGCCGACCGAAGGTCTCCCCGCATCTCGCAGCGCATCCTGTTAGCCTGCCGGCACCTTCTCCGGAAATTCCGACTCCGTTCCAGCCGGTTCATCGGCCCCGAAGAAGTCCAGCGATTCCAGTTCGAATTCCACAAAGACACGCTCAAACACGGACTCCAGATCTCCCAGAGCCCGCGGCCAAATAAAGAACGGGCCCTGCCAGCCGGGTGCCGCGCCCTGGATGGTCCATCCGCCAACGATGCCCTGTTCGCGACTGACACCCCCGTAATCGACGCAGTGTTGCCCGACGTATTGCTTGGCCCAGGAACACCGGCCCGTCTCCAGGTCGTAACGCCCCGAGATCGTAAATTTTCCCACTATGTCATCGCCGCCGCCGGACATCCTGGCGTCGCAGAATTCCAGAAACATCTCCATCACAAACCGCTGCCGGCTTCCCGGCTGAATAAAAAACCCGTTCCACTCACCGGACGGAAAGCGGCTGTCCGATTCCAGTTTTTTTTCAGTCTTTCCCATCATTGCTACTCCGATTTTTGAGTTCACACTCCGCCTTTTCCAAAGGGGTCTCTCACCGGCCAATTAAACACCTGTCTCCTGTCCAGTTGACGACTGCCAGACGAAAGCTTGCTGATCGAAGCGACGCGAGCCGTCAGCCCGAGAGTACCAATCGACGACCAGCTTTGGCTTTTCGCGATCCAGTTCGGTGATGTGAAATTTGGCGTGCGTGCCGCTGGCCGTGCACACCACGTAACCGTGCCCAACGATGAGCTGATCGAGGGTCGAAAGGTTCACGTAGCCCGACTCGCTGGCTTCCCGCACCTCGGACAACGGCGGCTCGCCCATGTCCAGCAATCCGCCATCGCCGATGCCAAACTCCCAGCCGTTTACTTTCGCAAGTCAGCCAGGTGTGCCTCTCCCTGCGGCGTCCGTTTTCAGCGATTGTAACGGATATCTACCCCGCGCTTCGCTTTTCGCGCGCGGCCACCAGCGAAACCCGACCGCGCTGGCCGATTTACGGGAGGTCCAGGACCTATCCTTCAACATCGATCGAATCTTCGCAATCTCCGGGGGCAATCCTACATGCTTTGGTACTTCCTTATCGGATACATCGTTCTGTCGGAAATCATCGTCCTGTCGGCTTTGGTCATCGGGTTTCTGGCAAAGGACTGTCCGCGTGACGAGGAATTCGAGTCGCGAATGGAGCAGTTTGAGGCGCTCGGTGCCGGTCGTAAAACGACCTCGCTGGTCGTGATGGGTTTGCTGTGGACCGCACTGGCACCTGTCGTCGCCCCACTGCTGCTTTTCCTGCTGTTCCGCTGCATGCGGGCCTCCGGCGAGGAAGTTCGTTACTGGCAGGGTATTCGCGCGACGCACCACGATCTGGTGCTGGATGCGGTGCATCCGGAAAACATCCCTGCGGATCTGGCAGCGAACATCGAGCAGAACTCGCCCATCCTGGAATCGCTGGGCTACGAATTGCTGGGTACATGGTGGTTGAAGCCCGAACCCTTCAACAGCCAGGCGATGTTTTACCTGCATCCGGATGGCGTCTCGCTGGCCGAAATCGGCTGCACCCTGAAAACCTGCTACGGCGAGGTGACCAGTTACCTGGAGGACGGATCAATGGTTTCGACCGTCAACTGCGATTCCTTTGACACAGAGAAATTTGCGGCCCATGGCTATTACATTCAGTTTTGTCCGGGACTGGAAATGACCGATCTAGTTGCCGCTCACGAGTCGTTTTTGCAGGACGTGGCCAACCAGCTTGCAGTACCCGTGCGTTGCCTGGCAGCTGACAACTGGAAGCAATACACCCGGTACCAGAATCGTCGCTTCAGCCATATCAAGTTCGAGATTGGCGAAGCCCACGAGCCCGTGGATTGCCCGTTTCCGACGGCGCGAGTGGCACAGCCCTCGTCGACGCCCGCAATACCTGAGACGATTGATTCGCTGAGTCGCCTGGTTCAGGACAGTTAATCCCTGATTGCCATGCGCGTGTTTTCGTGCCATTCGTAACAGGATTGAACGAGCAAGAAATTGTCGCGGCGGGTGACAAGATAATGTCGGCGAGCGAGGCCCTTCCCTCGCCCCCGCTGTGCTGAGCGAGGGCCTCGCTCAGCTACCTGCTCTCAGGAATCCAATCGTGTTAATCAAACACTCAGCCTTGCTACTGTCCATCCTTGCGGTGACGACGGCGGCGTGCCTGCCCGGCTGTGACCAATCCGACGCGGTGGTTACCCCGGAATCCCCTGTCGCACCGCGAACCCCGGATCAAGTAACTCGCTCGCACAGCAAGCCTCGGAATCAAACCCGTCGCGAGACAAGGGAAGAACTCGGTCAGGCGATTCGCGATGCGGAACTCAGCGTGTTATTCATTGGCAACAGCCACATTGTGCCCATGCCCAATCTCCTCAAGTCCCTGAGTGATCGACGGTCACCGGAGCGCAAGGTCGTCTTTCGGCGGGTTAGCAGGTACGGATTTCTGGTGGATCACGCAGGCTATCAGCCGACGCTCGATATGATCGCTGCCGGCCCCTGGGATGTTGTCGTCCTGCAAGCCCAGAAGTACAGCACGACCGGACGTTACCACTACCCCTGCGACGGCGCCCTGGCCCTGTCGGAACGGGCTGCTGACGTGGGCGCCAAAGTCGTGATGTTCCCCGAGTGGAGCCAACAGGGAAATCCGGATGAGTACTTGCGAATCAACAAAGTGCATCAGGAGATCGCCGAGCAAACCGGCGCAACGGTAGCACCCGTTGGCGAGGCCTGGCATCGAGCCATGCAGCAGCTGCCGCAAGTGAACCTGTATTACGTCGATGGCAATCACGCCAACGAAACCGGCAACTGGCTGACCGCCTGTGTGCTGTATGCGGTGCTGACCGGCGAAAATCCGGCGGGCGACCCGCCCGTGGAATCAAACGAGGAAGCGGCGATCAAGTCCCGTCTGGCCGAACTGGCGTGGGAAGTAGTTTCGCAGGATCCGTGATCTTGATGCCTGGCCCGGTGTTACTCACTACCGTCTGTTTTTGATGCCAGCGAATAGAGTTGTCGGCGGACGGGCAGTTTCGACTCGTCACCCGGTGACGGACAACCCGAACACGTTCCGCAACCTGGCTTGTCCGCACGCAAACTGATGATCGAGCGGCGCAGCAAGTACGCTGCCGCGATTAGTGCGATGCAAACCGAGATCAGTTGCTGGGGATCCATATTCAATCGTCGTAGTCGTCGTAATCGCAATCGAAATGTGGACTAGTCCTTGTCTTCGTCCTCATCTTCGTCTTCGTCTTCGTCCTTGTCCTTGCCGCACCTTCAATTACGACGACGATTACGACCAGGTTCTTTTCTACCTACACCAACATCATACCCACCTGGTAAGTAATCAGCGCACCAACCCAGGCAAGCACGGTCATATAAACGAACGTAAACACGGGCCAGTGATAACCGCCGGTTTCCCGCACCATAATCGCCAGAGTGGACACACACTGGGCACACAGGGCAAAGAACACCATCAGGCCCAGTGCCATAGGCAGGTTAAACACCTTGCGATTGGTGCCGTCCCACGTCGCATTTTTGAGCCTGTCACGCAAGCCTTCCGACGATTCATCAGCGTCATCGCCGACGTTGTACAGCACGCCCAGTGTCCCCACGACGACTTCCCGTGCGGGGAACGACGCCACGACAGCACTGGCCACTTTCCAGTCCCAGCCCAATGGTCGCACGACCGGTTCGCCGACACGTCCCATGCGAGCCAGATAACTTTGCTGCAGGTAGGCCGCCGATGTCTCCCGGGACACTTCGGCTTGCAACTCCTCATCGGTCCCTGCAAAGTCCATCGCGGCATACTGGTCCACAATCGATTGTTCGATGCTGGAAGGGTGCGGGAAGTAACTGAGGGCCCACACGACGACGGAAGCGGCGAGGATGAGCGTGCCCGCGCGACGCACGAATGCCCAGGCTTGTTCGACCATACGTTTCAGGGCGATACGCAGCGAGGGCACTTTGTAATCCGGCAATTCCATGACAAACGGCGGTGTCTCGCCTTTCAACAACGTTCTGCGCAGAACCCATGCCACGGCCATCGCCACCAGCACGCCCACCACATACATGGAAAACATGACCAGCCCCTGCAGACTGACCCAGCCACCGAGCAGGCCGACCGCCGGCACGAAGGCGGCGATCAGCAAAATGTAAACCGGCAGCCGGGCACTGCAACTCATCAGCGGCGCAATCAGCATGGTGAGCAGGCGGTCGCGGTTGTTTTCGATCGTACGCGTAGCCATGATGCCGGGGATCGCACAGCCAAACGACGACAACAACGGAATAAAGGATTTGCCGCTAAGTCCCACACGACTCATCACCTTGTCCATCAAGTAGGCGGCGCGGGCCATATAGCCGCAGTCCTCCAGCAAGGCGATGAAGAAGAACAGAATCAGAATCTGTGGCAGGAAAATAATCACACTGCCTACACCAGCGATCATGCCGTTGGTCACCAGTGACTTGAAGGCTCCCTCGGACAGCCAGCTGCCGACCAGTTCGCCAAGCCAGCTGACACCGCCGTCAATGGCATCCATCAACGGGACGGACCACACAAAAATAGCCTGGAACATGGCGATCATCACGACAAGGAACACCAGCGAGCCCCATACGCGGTGAGTCAGCACATGATCGATGCGATCGGAAAGCGAGGTTTGCCGTTCGGCAGGACGCTCGATCGCCTTGTGCGTCAGCTCGCCGATGATCTTGTAGCGCGATATGGATTCCACGGCCGCCAGTTGAATCCCCTGATCTTGCAGGCGCTGCCGGGCCGCGTTGACTTCCTCAACCAGTGACGGGTTGGGTCCGGTGATTTTGCTGACCAGTCCGCTGCCGTCCATCAACAGTCGTTGTGCCAGAAATCGCGCGCGGGGGTTACGGCCGTCCGGATCAACTACCTGGTGGATATGGCCAATTTCCTTTTCCACCTCTTCCGGGAATTTGTGACCGACGGAAACTTCGCCGCTGACCACGACTTCGCAGATTTTGGCTTTTAGCTCGTCCAGCCCGATCTTCTTGTTGGCCTGCATGGGTACGACCGGGATATCCAGCTTGCGCGCCAACAGGTTCGGATCGACTTCCACCTGGTTACGGCGTGCAATGTCGACCATGTTAAGTGCCAGGATGACCGAGACGCCCAGGTCCGTGACCTGGGAAACGACAAACAGGTTGCGTTCGAGGTTGTTGGCATCGGCGACGCAAACCACAACATCCGGTTCGGCCACATCTTCCTGCTGCCCCAGTAGAACTTTCAGGGCGATCGTTTCGTCGGGACTTTTGGGTCCCAGACTGTAGGTGCCCGGCAAATCGATGACCTGAAACTGACGGTCACCGCATTCATAGTTGCCGATCTTTTTCTCGACGGTCACACCCGGGTAATTGCCCGTGCGCTGGTTCATCCCGCTGAGCGCATTGAACAGCGTCGACTTGCCGGTATTGGGATTACCCACCAGCGCTACGGTGATCAGGTTTTCAGCCTGGGCTGTCGACATGGGTTGTTAACTGGCAGTGTAATGTCTGTGCGCCGGGTAATCGCGGCATATCGCCCGGCGAATCGATGTCAATTGTGGCGACAGGCTCGCTAGTCATCCACGTCAACGGCGACGCGGGCTGCTTCGGTTTTGCGAAGACTCAAACGGTATCCTCGAACTTCGATTTCGATCGGGTCACCCAGCGGCGCCGTTCCGATAACCGATACAGGGCAGCCGGGTGTCACGCCCATTTCCATGATACGAACAGACAGGGAGTCTTCGCCAGAGACAGCGGTCACGGTACCGCCATGACCGGGCTGGATTTGATCGAGCGTGGTCAATTTTCGTTCAGCCGTACCCAGACGCAGTTGCAGTCGTTGCCCCGCAGGCAGTATTTGACGCCGCGGCAGCGGACGATGCAGGGGCAACCTTGCTGCAACACCTCGATTTCGCTTCCCGCCTGCAATCCCAGCTCTTCCATACGCTGAACTTCATCCGGATCGCCCGATATCAAATCGATGGCCGCCTTGCAGCCGGGTCGCAACAGATTCAGTGGGAGTATTTGGGACATCTATCGCATGTTTGTTCAGGATCTCGGGTCCGATGCTCAAACCATCCGGGGCGGGACTGCCCAAAACAGGTGCAAGTCCTGTTCCGGAAATTGGCGATGGCTGGTTTGTCGGGAGAACGGCCGGCGCGACCCGCCAACCTCCCATTATCGAACAAATATGCCAGCGAAACCAGACAGAAAATCGTGCCGGTTCGCACGCTGGCGATCGAATTCCGCGGAAACAAATCGATGATTCCGGTCACACGGGCGGTGAGGTCCTGGGGTTGCTTGACGCAAAAACACAGCCAATTTGCGATTAATTTGCTGTTTGATTTGGGACGGTTTGACTATTCGGCGGGAAGAGCTTCCGCGACAGATGTCGCCCCTCGGAGGAGCTTGTGAGATTGAAGCGGACCCAACCCCGGGGCCAAAACGTGTCGTCGCTGCCATGGAGGAGTCCGCGACGGGTTTGCACGGACCCACCAAAGACCCGACGCTCGTGCGTGCGGCTTAGTTATTGGAACTGCTGAATTTGCAATCTGCAGTTCGCAACCTGGTGCTAGGTACGGGCCCCTCAAACCCCCTTTGAAAAAGGGGGGGAGTATCAACCTGAGCTTGAGACCTGCGACCTGCGACCTGCGACCTGCGACCTGCGACCTGCGACCTGCGACCTGCGACCTGCGACCTGCGACCTGCGACCT
>CAMYKF010000703.1 GCA_947258905.1 uncultured Pirellulaceae bacterium
GCTCGACATCGCGACCGGGACGGTGATCACTGACCTACGGCCGAACCACACCTCGGCTGAGTTCATCCGGTTCTTGAACAAGATCAACCGCGAAGTCCCCAAGGATCTGGACGTGCACGTCGTGTTGGACAACCTGTCGACACACAAGACGCCGGCCGTCCACAAGTGGCTGCTGCGACACCGACGGTTCCACTTCCACTTCACACCGACGTATGGGTCATGGATGAACCTCGTCGAACGCTGGTTCTCCGCCCTCACCACCAGAAAGCTGCAACGCTCCGCCCACGACCCCGTGAACGCACTCGCCGCCGACATCATCGACTGGGTCAACACCTGGAACGACGACCCCAGACCGTTCATCTGGCACAAAACCGTCGACGAAATCCTCGAACGACTCGGCCGCTACTGCGCCGACCTCACCAACACCGAATCATCCACCGAACCAAGCTGACAGGACACCAGTGACACTGAGGCAACGTTTGCGCGCTTGACGAGGTCGCGTAGGGCTCGGTCGTGTGCGTTGCGGCGGGCCGTTCGTCGCCGCCGTTCATCGCCGCCGTTCATCGCCGAGGGCTTTGGCGGACCACCAGGGCACAGCGACCTGTTCGGCGCAGCCGTGTCCCTGTTCGGCGGACTGATGGTGCTCGACGAGCGCCTCAACACAGCTCCGGCAGCGAGGACGAGCAACGCAGCCGGGCCAGGTGTCGGGCGTGAAGAACCGTCGGTGACGTCCACCGATCCTCCGGACGAAACGTCAACCGGATGGGTTGACATCGGCGAGAAGCGGTCAGCACGTTGACATGACCATTGCGGTGGACTCGGATGCGCTCGGCGATCGACGGCACGTGGTCGGGTGCGAGGTCGAGCGCAGCGTTGCGGCAGAATCGCGGCAACGTGAAGAGGGGAGCGACATGGACATCGACACCGTGACGGATCCGGAGGCCGTCGGGATGAGCGCCGCCCGCCTCGAGCGCATCGCGACGGCGATGCAGGACTATGTCGACCGCGGAGTCGTGCGCGGCATCAGCACCCTGGTCGCCAGGCGTGGCCACGTCGTCCACCGCAGCCTCCACGGCGATCGCGACGCCGAGGCGGGCATGTCGATGGCCGACGACACGATCTTCCGCATCTACTCGATGACCAAGCCGATCGTGTCGACCACGCTGATGCTCCTCCACGAGGAGGGCAGCTTCCAGCTCGAGCAGCCGCTCGCCACGTTCCTGCCGGCGTTCGCTGCACCGAAGGTGCTGCAGCCCGACGGCTCGCTCGTCGATGCCGCTCGCCCGATCACGATCGGCGACGCGCTCGCCCACACCAGCGGGCTCACCTACGACTTCATGATCGACAATCCCGCGGCCGAGCTGTATCGCGAGCACCAGGTGATGCACGACGCAACCCGCACATTGGCGGAGGTGGTCGATCTGATCGCCACGTTGCCGCTCGGGTTCCAGCCGGGGGAGCGCTGGCACTACTCGGTCGGCATCGACGTCGCGGCGCGCCTCGTCGAGGTCATCGCCGACCAGCCGCTCGGCGAGTTCCTGCAGGAGCGGATCTTCACCCCGCTCGGCATGGTCGACACCGGGTTCGGGGTGCCCGACGACCGGCTCGACCGGCTGTCGGCGATGTACGGCCTGCCCGACCTCGTCGGCGACGGGTACCACGCCGGTCATCTGTTCGAGGCCGCGCTGGCGGGTTTCAACGAGCGGATCGACGTCTCGGACACCTACCCGACGTCGACGCCCGACGTCTACGTGCGCGGCGGCGTCGGCCTCTACTCCGGCGGCAACCCGAACGTCTGGCTGTCGAACAACTACTCCAACGACGGCGTGACGCAGGTCGAGGTGCAGGATCGCTCGCTGGACGACGGCGGCGACAGGGAAATGGCCAAATACATGCAGGCCGCCGTGTTGTACCTGCAACAGGATAAAGCCTGGTTGCTGCCCGAAGAACTGCGTATTGAAGCCGAAACGCTGGAACCGCTTGCCCACTCCGGTGGCAACGTGCGTCCTCAAGGCATTAAAGGCTGGAGCGGCGGTTCGCAAATTTGGTGGACCGATGGCAAGGTCGATGACTCGCTGGAACTGGAACTGGAAACTCCGGTTGCCGGTCGCTTCGAACTGGTCGCCAACTTCACCATGGCCCGCGACTACGGCATCGTGCAACTGGATCTTAATGGGCAGTCGTTGGGCGAACCTCGCGACCTGTATTCCGAAAACGTCAGTCGCAGTGGTGACATCTCGCTGGGCGACTTTGATCTGCCCGCCGGCAAACAAAACTTCAAACTGACCATCACCGGCAAGAACGACAAGGCCGTCGATGGCTGGATGGCTGGCGTCGACTACTTCATTCTTCGCGGCAAGACTGAAACCGGCTCGGACATGGTCGCCACCGAGCGGCTGGAATCCGTGGCGGAAGAGCACGAAGTCGATGCCGCCCAGTTGCAACACTGGATCGACGCTGTTATCGATCCCGCAACAAAAAACATGAATCACCCGCTGTGGTTATTGCGCCAAATGGCCCAGTTGACCGGCGACTTGCATGCTGACGAAACGGAACAGACGCTGCGGCCTCTGATCGAAAAAATCCTGCACGCTGAACACGAAGCCAGCAAGTTTTTTGGTGGAGCAACCACCTTGATGACAGACCCGCGCGAGTGGTTTGCACAAGGTCACGCGTTTTACGACGGCGGTGGCTTCGGTGTCGATGCCACTGACGCCGAAAATCCAGTCACCTGGCCTGCCCCGCACAGTGGCCGCAATGGTAACCGATACCAGGGCGTGTTGCGCTCACCGACCTTCGAAATCAAACACTCGATGATTCACTATCGGGTCAAGGCGCGGAATGCCAAAATCCGCCTCATCATCGACGGATTTACACTTGATGAATACAACGCCCTGCTGTTCGGCGGCATGAAGATGGAAGTTGACACCGAGGGCCGCTGGCAATGGGTCACTCAGGCGGGAGACCTCAAAAATCATATCGGACAACGGGCTTACATCGAGATCATTGACGAGGGCGACGGATTCATCGCCGTGCGGCAAGTCGAGGCCAGCAATGATCCTGTACCGCGTGAATACTCACGCAACATCGGCATGTGGATTCTGCCGGGAACCGACCGCTGGGATCGAGCAACGACCAGGGATTCGCTGACTCCCCTGGAATTGGCCACAGAGCGATTGGCACGTGGCACGTGGCAGCTGATGCGGACAGGATTTGGTTACGACCCGCACGAACTGGTGAACTTTTTCGTTCGCCATCAGCTGATTCCAGGTGCGGACTACGAGGCGATCGACAACATCATCGAAGAGACACAAAAAGAACTGGCCGATGTGAATGATCAGGTTCCCGCACCCGTTTTGGCGATTGGCATGGTCGATGGCAGTCCCGAAAATGAATACGTGTTTATTCGCGGCAACCACAAAAACCTGGGCGATGAGGCACCACGGGGACCTTTGAAGGCGCTGGTAGATTCGAGTCACTGGGACTACGACTTGCCGAGTAGCGGCCGTATGGAACTGGCGCAGCACATGGTATCACCCCATCAGCCGTTAACACGACGAGTCATCGTCAATCGCGTTTGGCATCATTTGCTGGGTCGGGGACTGGTGGCGTCAGTCGACAACCTTGGTGTGCTAGGCAGCCCGCCATCGCACCCTGAACTGCTGGATCACCTTGCCAATCAACTCTCCGACAGTGGCTGGTCCATCAAGAAACTGATTCGCGACATCGTCCTTTCGCAAACGTACCGCATGAGCAGCCAGACCAGTGATACGGCTGCCGACATCGATCCTGACAACCAGCTGCTGCACCGGGCACGCGTGCGCAGGCTGCAAGGTGAAGCGATCCGCGATTCGATGCTGGCCATCTCCGGCGAACTGGACACGACGATGTACGGACCCGGTGTGCCAATCCACCTCACGCCATTCATGCAGGGCCGCGGACGTCCCGGCAAGAGCGGACCGTTGGATGGCAACGGTCGACGCAGCATTTACATCGAGGTCCGGCGAAATTTTTTGTCGCCCATGATGCTGGCCTTCGACACACCAATCCCCTTCAATGCGATCGGCCGCCGTAACCAATCCAACGTGCCGGCCCAGGCTTTGATCCTGCTCAATGACCCCTTTGTGATCGATCAGGCCAGCAAATGGGCCAGTCGTCTGATTGAGGAATATCCGGATGCCGACGAGCGACTCGTCAACGCTTTCAAATCTGCGATTGGTCGCCGTCCGTCGGAAGTCGAGACACGGGAATTACAGGATTTCATGACAACGCAGGCGGCGGATCTGGAGATCGAGGATTATCGCGACGATCCACAGGTCTGGTCCGACCTGTGCCATGTTTTGTTTAATTTGAAAGAGTTTATTTACATTGAATAGGAAATTGTCGCCGATCGCTCCGCGATCGCACCGCTAAATCGCCAGCCGCCACGATCGCGGAGCGATCGGCGACTAACCACCAATGACCCGATCCACCCACTGTCAACGATTTCGACCACGTGCCATCACGCGGCGACAAATGCTGCGCGACGCGGCATGCGGTTTTGGTGGTGTGGCGCTGGCCGCGTTACTAGCCGACCACAACTATGCGTCCGCCCTGCCCTCCGTCGACTCCGACAATCCGCTGGCCCCCAAGCCACCCCACTATCCCGCCAAAGTCAAACGCGTCGTCTATCTGTATATGGATGGCGGACCATCGCAGGTCGATACGTTTGATCCCAAGCCGCAACTGGAACGGGAAAACGGTCAGCCGTTCAAGATGAAGATCGAGCCGACCCAGTTCAACAACATCGGCACGACGTTGCAGAGTCCGTGGAAGTTCAAACAATACGGCGACTGCGGCACGCCTGTCAGCGAACTGTTTCCACACGTCGCCGAGCACGTCGATGACCTGGCCGTCATCCGATCGATGGTCAGTAATTTTTCCGAACACACCAATGCCAACTACTTCCTGCACACCGGCAATGGATTCCAGGGCCGACCCAGCATGGGTGCCTGGGTGGGATACGGTTTGGGCAGCGAATGCGAAGACCTGCCCGGATTTATAGTGCTCAACGGCGGGCTAATCCCGCCGGGCGGTCTGGATTGTTTCAACAGTGGTTTCCTTCCCGCCACCTACCAGGGCTCGATTTTCAATCCGGGCGATCAGCCATTGGCCAACATCGCACCCCGCGAAACATCCCCACAGCTACAACGGAACAAGCTGGCCCTGCTCAACCAACTCGACCAGCAAAATTTGCAGACACTCGGATCGAACGACGCCATCGAATCGGCCATCGCCAATTATGAGCTTGCCTATCGCATGCAATCCGTGGTTCCGGAACTAACCGGTCTGGATGGCGAAACCGAAGCGACCAAAACCATGTACGGCCTGGAATCAAAGGACAAGGGCACCGCCACGTTCGGTCGGCAATGTTTGCTCGCGCGGAGGTTGCTGGAAAAGGGTGTGCGATTCATCGAGTTGACTTGCCCCGGTGTTGGACATGACCGCTGGGACCAGCACCAGAACCTGGCCAAGGGGCACGCCGACAATGCGCGGGCAGTCGATCAGGGAATTGGAGCATTGTTGACCGACCTCAAGCAACGCGGCCTGTTCGAGGACACGCTGGTGATTTGGTCGGGTGAATTCGGCCGCACGCCGTTTGCCCAGGGCAACAATGGCCGCGATCACAATCCGTTTGGTTTCAGCCTGTGGCTGGCCGGCGGCGGAATCGAGGGCGGCACGATCTACGGTGCCACCGACGAATACGGTTACAAGACGATTGAAAACAAGGTCGAAATTCACGACTTGCACGCCACGATGCTGCACCTGTTGGGCATGGATCACGAGCGGCTAACCTACCTGTGGGGTGGCCGCGACATGCGCTTGACCGACGTGCACGGCAAAATCGTGCACGATATTCTGGCATAACATCCTTCTCCCTCGGGGAGAAGGTGTCCCGGCCCGCCGGGACGGATGAGGGCCGGTTCAAGTCAAACCGCCATGATCTATTTGAGTGCTCCGCGTACGGAATTGTGAATTCTGAATTTTGAGCGGCACAATGCCCGACAGCAATCCAAACACCGCTTCAATTCGCCCGCTATGGATCATGGCCGGCCTGGTCTGGCTGCTAATCTCCGCCACGGCCCTGCTCTATCTCTTCTTCGTCTTCACTGATCACTGGCGACCCCATATTGCCTGGTGGCTGGTGACGTCGACGATCGTTGTTATCGCGATTCTTGGAGTTGTTGGACTGGTGCTACGGCAATTCTGGCGACGTCAGCGCATCTTGCAGTCGATGGTCGTGCTTATGCTGACCGTTACGCCGTTGGTCTGGCTGGGATCATTTATTTGGTCCGCCGCAGCGACCGCGCACGCGCGTGGCGATCTGCGTTTGAGCTCCCCGATCAAGGCAGTGGCTGTATGGGTTGGCAACTGGTTCGAAATTGAGGGTCGTTGGCGACACCCGCGAGTTACCGAGGGTCGACACGTTGAGCTGTTTGATGATGGGGACATCGAAAATGTCGAGCAGTTGGTGGCCGACATGGATGCGCATATCGAACAAATGTGTGAGGTACTTGAGCAACCGTTACCCAAATGGAAAACGGCATGGGTGAGGGGATCGTTGTTCGGTTTCCATGGCCGGGCCATCGGACTGTGGGCTATCTGCAACCGCGACACGGAAGACAGTGATTTGACCGGACTGGATCGTCACGAAGTCGCACATACAACCATTACCGGCCTGTGCACCCTCGAGCAATATCCTCCCACAGTGTTGTCGGAGGGCTGGGCACAGAGCCAATCCAATGACCGTGAACAACTGATCAAGGAGTATTTCGATTACAAGACGAGCGGGATGATCTACTCGTTTGACGAGATGATCTCGGACCGGTTTTACGGACGTTCCACAGGTCCGGCGTACAATCACGGGGGCGCAATGGCCGTTTACCTGCTGGAACGATTTGGCGGCAAGAGATTCCACGAGTTGTACGGACAGGTGCGGCGTGAATCGTTTGAGGAAGATGTGCAGCGGATTCTGGACACCAGCTGGCAACAACTGGAATTGGATTTCGCCAATTGGCATGACCAGGAAGTCGAGGCCTTGCTGGGCGAGCAGTCCCATGATCCGCCCGACTGGATCACGTTCCACAATCCCGAGGACAAGGAATTGTGGGTTCAAATCGAGGTGTCGGCGCGGAACTGGATCGCCGAGAACGGTACGCGTCCCGAAGAGGCTGCGTTTGAAATGGACCAGAGCAACGACTTTCGCATTCGAGCCGTGTATGAAGGCGAGTCCGCGTGGGTCATTGCCGATTATCCTGACGGCAGCATGGCGACCGAATACACGCTGCGACGCCCGGAACAGGCCGCGCCTAATGTTCGGGTTTGCCACAACAAATGTTCGTCTGCGTGGGGGGCGAATTCTTTGCGGCGTTACGGGGAAACGTTCAGGACAAAGAATGACCAAAACAGATGCATTGGAGCAAGCCACCTCACGGCTCACATCGGCCCTGGAGGTCTTTGAAAACACAATTGCGCAACGCCGTCACGCTGATCTGACGGCAGAGGCACTGGAGGAGCAAATACAGTCGCTGACGGCCAGCCTTGGCGTCGAACGCGAAAAATCGCAAAAGCTGCTGGTCGCCAACGATGCGGTATCGGAACGGCTCGACGCGATTATCGATTCGGTAAGGACAATACTTGAGGCCCGCTAGACCGGACGGTCATAAAGTCATAACAAGTACTGGCGTGGCGTTTATTCGACGAGGAAGCGGGAATGGGCCAGGTATCGATTACCCTGAATGGCCGTACCTACCGGCTGGAATGTGATGACGGCGAAGAGGAACATCTGCTGAAGCTGGCCGAAACGGTTGGCGAGCAGATCGAATCCCTGAAAGGCAAGTTCGGGCAGATTGGCGATGACAGGCTCATGCTTATGGCAGGGCTGATGATTGCCGATGAGCTTGCCGAAGCGCGCCGCAAACTCAATGATATTGCCCAGGATCGTGCGTCGGCCGATGAGCTGGTGCAATCGGCCCAGGAAGAAATGGCCGGCCGCATCGCCGCCGCGGCGGAACGCATCGAGGCTCTGAATACGGTGCTCGGCGCGGACGAGGGCAAGTCCTAGGCTGTACCGATATTCAGGTTGAGGTTCTGGACTCTTAATATTTGTGCCCTACATTGCGCTGTGCAGGGCTGCGGAGTGCGTCAGAGGACTTTTCCCCGGGGCCGATAGGATCTCCTAGGGAGCTGACCCTGATCGGGACCGTGGTCTCTTTCATTCGGCGCCCACCTACGCAAGTAGGGACCCGAGGGATCACATGCTTCAACGGCTCTTGCGGCTCTGCATATCCACGTTTCCGCTAACCCTTGAATCCGAATTGATCGCCAAAACCAAACAATCCATGCGCGAGCGCGCCCTGCTGCGCCGTACAAAATTGTCCGCCGGAACCCGCCGGAGAGGTGCTGCGGCCATTGCCCGGACGGGAATTTCCTTTCTGGGCCGGACGTCCGGTGCGGTGATCGCCGGCTATGCCGCCATTCGCGATGAGCTTGACCCGTCGCGTCTGGTTGAAGGACTTGCGTGCGACGGACATGCCGTCGTGTTGCCTGTGGTCGTCACGCGGGATTCGCCGCTTCAATTCAGGCTCTGGCGGCCGGGCGATCCGCTTGAGAAGGGCGTGTTCGATGTTCCTACGCCGGGCCACTGGGCGGCCACGATCGATCCAGACATTGTGCTTGTTCCGCTGGCCGCCTTCGACCGCGAGGGGTACAGGCTCGGGTACGGCGGAGGCTATTACGACCGTACGCTTGCCCGGCTCAGGCAAAGCCGCGAGGTCGTCGCGGTCGGCGTGGCGTTTGACGAGCAGGAGGTGGAGGCTGTACCGCATGACGACAATGACCAGCGGCTGGACTGGATTCTGACCCCCTCCGGCGCGTTTTCAACCGGCAGGTAGGCAGGGAGCACCATGCGGGTTCTGTTTCTTGGCGATGTCGTGGGCCGGGCCGGGCGACGGGTGGTAAAGGACACCCTGCCGG
>CAMYKF010000704.1 GCA_947258905.1 uncultured Pirellulaceae bacterium
CCCAACCCATCACCTCGCCGGTCGAGCGCATCTCGGGCCCGAGCTGAGTGTCGGCGTCCGGGATCTTGTTGAAGGGGAAGACCGCTTCCTTCACCGCCAACCACTGCTTCCTGTCATGCCTCTGAAGTGCACTTGCCCGCGTTGCGGCAAGCTCCATCGCAACATTGACAAGAGTCTGCTGGGAAAGAAATTCCAGTGCGATTGCGGCAAGGTAGTACGTTTGGGCTCGCCTCCCAAACCCCAAACCACCACCCGTCCGCAGCCGGTCCAGCCAGTGACGCCGCGACCCGTGAAACCGGTTCCGGTACAACCAGCAACCGCGAAGCAGCCGAAACCCGTTTCCTCCAGGCCGCGCCCGGTCGCGCCAGCCCGGCCGCAAAGTCCCCAACCGGCCGCGCGCCAGCCGATTCAGCCAGCGCAGCCCGCGCCCGTCAGGCCGGCTCCTGTTCAACCTGCGCCCGCGAAGTCTGTCACACCGAGTCCGGTGACGCAAAATAAGTCGCAAGACTCGGACCAGATTCGAGTTGTCGATTCCGACGATAACCTGATTGATTCGACACCCTGTCCCACCGCTCCATCGGCTGCCATACCGGCTTCGCCTGAACCACAAACGCCGGCAGCCTCGCAGGCCAGCATCCCGGCTGCGTCGCAGCCGCAATCCAGTGCCGCCAACATTGATGAAGTCGACGCGCTGATCGCCAATGTGATGGAAACGCCGGCGGCGAACCGGCGCAGAGTGGAAAAGCCAGTTGCCCCGGAGCCCGTTCCACTCGCCGAAGCTGTCGACGATGACCTGGTCGTGATTGATGAAAAGGGCCAGGACGCCGGGGTCTCCGGCTACGAACAATCGTTTGAGGTGCTCGATGATGAATCGGACGAAATCATTGAACTGTCGGACATCGACGTGATTGGTGGTCTGGTCCAGCAACCTCCTGCGTTTAGTCCGGCACCGGCAGCGCCGACACATCAGATGCCGGATTACATCAATCCGGCGCCAGTCCAGCCGATAACGCACGTGGCAACTCCGCAACCCGCCGCAGCTGCGGCGCAGACGGTCGCAAGCGGTGCACCATTGACGGCGCCCGGCGAACCAACTCCCACCTCGACCAATCCTGCCTACCGCCAGTTTGGTGCACCACCGCCAGTTCTTTATCCCGCCGAACCACCGGTTCCTGATGCCCCGGCACACCAGGCGGCAGCGGGTCCGGGCGGAGCAGCCATGGGTCACGGTCCCATGGCCCAGGGTGGCGCGCCGCATCCGGCGCTGGGCCCCATTTGCATGGTGGCCGCCCTGGCAGGCATCGTGTTTGGCATCTGGCTGGCCATGTCCAGCCTGAATTACGGTAATGACGCGTTTGCCATTGGCAATTTTGTTACGTCGGGAAAATTCCTGGGATTTCTGCTGTATGCCAGACTGTTTTTTGCAGCGATCTTTGTACTGGCCGCCATCATGTTTCTGATCAACGAGATCATCATCTTGGCGCAAGGCGGTTCGGGCATTGGCGGTCTCGCCATGTTCCTGTTGATTGCCACGTTGTTGCTAATCGCGGCGCAGTTCTTTGTAAGCTGTATGAACCTGTACCTGAACCTGTTTGGCAACTTCAGCGGTGCCATTATCGGTGACTCGTTCATGTGGTCGCTGATGCAGTCCGTGACGATCTGTATCGTGCCCCTCGTGGTCTTGTTCGTGGCGTATCTGCGAGCCTGATTGGGCTCGCTGCGGCACCCCTGGATGATGGTCGCGATTTCTGCCACGCCATCGTGGTCGGTTCTTACTGCCATAGCGGGGTGATTGGCGTATACCCCCGATTTGCGGGACATTTTACCCTACCGAATTGAAGACGCTTCAATGATTATGTAGGCTTAACGCTGGCTTTTCTCAGGACAAATCCGTCCCGATCCACCTCACATCTTACGGACGACCTGCATGACCACTCGCTTGCCGTTTGCCAGCAGTCTTCACACCCGTCGCAACGAACGAGGTCGCCGACGATCGCTTTCACAGACCGGCCAATTCGGTCTGGAATATGAAAAGTGCGAAGACAGGAACATGCTTTCTGCCTCGACCGGCAGCGACTGGTCCGCAGCGCTGGACGCAGGTCAGGAAAAGATGATCCTGCGGTACCTGTCGGAGACAATCGAGCTGGCTCATCTGCAAAGCGGTGCCAACGATTTGCAGCTGGTGCATGTCGAAAACCAGAACAAGCAGATGACCGCGGTATTCCAGCAGACCATGGACGGCATTCCGGTCCACGGTGCGTTTGTCACGGTGCTGCAGAACAGCAACGGCAAGGTGCTGGACGTCGATAACCGGGCACATTTGTATCTGGCAACACTGGATGCCACGCCGGATCTGGATCTGGATTCAGCCGAAGAAATCGCTCATGCCATGTTGAGCACCAGGACCCCCTGGTCCGCGACCGGCCAACTGGTGTGGTTTAGCGCCGGCGGCCTGGCCGAGTTGGCGTGGCAAGTCGATACCGTCGTGGATCACGGCGATTCAGAGATTGAATTCACGACGGTTGTACATGCTGATACGGGCGAAATGCTGTCGCAGGTCCAGTCGCCGCCGAGCATCGAAGCGATTGTCAACGGTCACGAGACTGGAGTGTTCCCGCGAATTGTCATCAACGACACGATTGGCCCTGCGGGCTCGCAAGCCTATGCCGCTGCCGAGCCGTTTAATTCGGTGGTGGCGCTGGCACTGGGATGCACCGGGACCCTGATGGCTCCGGACGTCGTGATTTCGGCGCGACATTGCGGCGCCGGCTCGAATGACCAGATTATCTTTGGTGTCGACAGCAACAGCGGTATTTACACCGCGACGGTGCAGTCTTCCTTTTTACCCGATGGCAGCGGGAGCCTGCTGGACGGTGGTGACGTGGCCATTCTCACGCTGACAGCCGACGTGCCATCGGACATCGCCACGCCGATGCGGTTTATTGATGCGACCACGGAACTGGAAGGGCACGTCGCCGCAACGCTTGGCTATGGATACAACGGCGTGGGCAGCACGGGTCACGGATTCTCCGCCGATGGATTGCGCTGGGGTGGCGAGAATGTGATCGATCGCTACGGAACGCCCGCCAGCAATTCGGGCTCCAACATTGTTTCTACGGACTTTGAAGACGGGACCAGCGGGTCCAATACAATCGGTGGCAGCAGCGCCACACCGCTGCAATATGAAGCCACGACGGCACCTGGCGACAGTGGTGGTCCGGTGCTTGTGCAACAGGGTGGTGAATGGCTGATTGCCGGCGTGCTTTCCGGCGGAACGACCAGTACCAGTGTTTACGGTGATATCTCGTGGTGGACCGGAACCGCCATCTATCGTAGCGAAATTGAAGCACGTGGTGGCGTGTTTGCCGGTGACGGTCTGGGCAATGTTTCGCTTGACCAGGGGACCTACATCGCCGGCGACTCCGTTGGCATCACTGTCGTCGACGACAATGGAATTTCGCCACTAAATGTAACTCTGACGTCCGATTCCGGCGATTCGGAAACGATTACGCTCAGCAATGGCGGCAACGGCGCCATTTACAGCGGTTCCATTGGCACGTCTGATGGCGGCGTCTCCCCGGGCGACGGAACGCTGCAGGTGTCGGTGGCGGATGTGATCACGGTCACCTATGTCGACCCGGATGACGGCACGGGCAATTCAAATACGGTGACCGACACAGCCACGATCATCGAACTCAGCGACAGCGTGCTGGTAGGAATCGACTTCAACAACTCCGGCAGTTCCACCCCGACCAACTGGCGGTCGGTGGGCAGTGGCAGCGATACCACGATCAACAACCTTTCGGATGAAAACGGCAATCCCATCGATTTCGAACTGGAAATTGTCGAAACCGTCGATGGATCGTGGTCGGGTTATGCGGTGACGCCGGCCGCCAGCACGATTCCGCAACACACCAATTCACTGACCAACATCGATGGTCAGATTTACACCGGCGCGGACCCGTTGGTGCTGACATATAAAAATCTGACACCACTGGCGAATTACGAAATCTATGTCATGGCGGCCGAGGGCCTGTTCACGTCGATCAACCAGTCGGTCACGATCACCGGCGACGGCACGCCGGTAACCTTTAACCAGAGTTTTGGCCGGGACGAACTGTTCATTAATGACCAGGTGGGTGACAGCTCGCGTGTTCTCGGCGAGTACACGCAGATCATTACGGCCGATGCCGACGGCCAGATCGTGATCAATGTGGATCCCGTCGGCAACACCAGCGATGTGGTACTGTCCGGTTTGGCAATCTACGAACTTCCGGCCAACGAAGTGACGCCGGCAATTGGAAAAACGGCTGACGGAGTCGTTACCGGCGGCCAGTTTTCAAATGTTTTCGAGAGCGACAATCAGTACCTGGCGATTGACCCCGAAGCGACGCAGAATCCCTTCAAACAAAAGATCGAGTACATCGTTCAGCAAGTCGCCCCAACGAGCAGTCCATCCTCTTTCGGTTTGCGACTGGAAGCAAAAATGCTGGGCGGTCCAGCCGGCGATGTGATGCAGAATATGCATTTGTGGAACTACAACACTTCGTCGTTCGAGATCGTGGACACAAGAGCCATGACGACCTCCGACAGCGTGGTTGAGTATTCAGCAACCGGCGATCTGGACCGCTTTGTCAATCAGCTTACGGGCGAGATAACGGCGATGGTCAGCTTCAATAGTTTCGCATGGTCAGAAACGCCGTTCTTCTGGTCGGTCGAAGTTGACCAGCTCGTGTGGACTATCGACTAGAAGTGGTTTCAAAACCCTGTTTTGAAACTGGCTCCAGGGCGTTTCAAACGTGCCGTCCGCTTACACATTCAGCGATTCCCAAGCGCCCACGAGGACGCTGGCGGAGTAATCGATGTCTTCTTCCGACGTATACCAGCCGACGCTCAAACGGAGCGTCGCGTCCGCCTGGGCCTGATTCAATCCGATGGCGGCCAGCGTGGGCGAAATGGCGGACAATCCGGCGTGGCAAGCCGAACCGGTTGAAGCGCAGATTTCGCTGCACCGGGACAACAGTTCCTGGCCCGCACAATCCGGCATCTGGACGCTCAGGGTGTTGGGCAGCCGCGGTGCGCCCTGACCATTAACCGGCAGCTGATGCCCGGTGCCTTCGCACAATCCCTGGTACAAACGATCTCGCAACATGTTCATCCGCTGACTGGCCTCATCCAGGCAGCGATTTGCCAGTTTGCATGCCTGGCCCAGTCCGACAATATAGGCTGTGTTTTCAGTGCCGCCCCGCATTCCGTTCTCCTGATCGCCACCGTGCAGCAACGGTTCCAGATGGATGCCCTCACGCACGTACAACGCCCCGACGCCCTTGGGAGCATACAGTTTGTGTCCGGCAATCGTCAGCATGTCGACACCCAGCTCATCCACATAGGTGCGGATCTTGCCCGTCGACTGCGAAGCGTCCGTATGTAGCAGAACCGAGTGGCGATGGCACACTTCGGCGATATCACGCAGCGGCTGAATCGTGCCAATTTCATTGTTGGCCTGCATGATGCTGACCAGTCTTGTATTGGCCTGCATGGCCGCCTGCACATCGTGAGGGTCGACGACGCCACGCGAGTTACAAGGCACGACCGAAACCTGGCAGCCCAGCTTTTGCAAGAAACGCGCGGGCTCGGTGACGGCCGGGTGCTCGATATTGGAGATGATGATGTGGCCGCCGCGATTGCCGTTGGCCAGCAGTGCGCCCTTGATCGCCAGATTGTTGCTGTCGGTCCCACCAGCTGTGAAAACGATCTCCTCGCGATCAACGGCCAGAATCGCCGACACGTGCATGCGTGCATCTTCGATCGCCTCCGCGGCTGCACGGCCCAGCACATGACTGCTGGACGGATTGCCAAAATGTTTTTTCAAATAAGGCTCCAGCGCCTCAAATACGCTCGGAGCAACCGGCGTGGTCGCGTTGTAATCGAGATAGATCTGTTTCATTTGAATTGGCTCAACGATTAAGCGCCCTGATTGGATGAACTGGATGTCCCGGCAGCGCGGTTGCGGTACAGACTCTCATCGACCTCGGCTGCCATCTGCAGCGTATCCAGCTGCAGTCCGAGGAAGTCTGTGACGGCCTGGGCAACCTCTTGCGGTTTCATCACCGCAGTACGATAGGGAACGCGCAGCACATGAATGCCCTTTTCATGCAGCAGGCGGACCGCTACTTCAAATTGGTACTTCAAAACTGTCAGCAACTGGTCTTTCGAAATATCGGTATTTTGGCTGGATTGACGCTGCAACATTTTAGCCTGCGAAGCCACGATTTCCTCAAAGTTGCGAAACATCAGGATCACCTTGTAATCAAGAGCCGCCGGCAATCCTTCAAGTAAGGGCGCCACCACCTTGATCGCCTTGCCACAGGCTTGCTTCACCCAGCGATTATCCGTCAGCAGACTGCGTGTCTGTTGTAATTCAATGTAACCGCGCGGATTGTCTTCGTCCGCCCGCCGATGCTCGTCCTGCATGACTTCTACACCTCCGGCCTGCAGCATCTGCATCATCAGCGATGTTCCCGAACGGGGCAGTCCGGAGACCACGATGATCGATTGATCGGGATCGAGATCGGCCGCGCGGCCATGCACTGGCTGGTTCGGCAGGGTACGTAAGCCCGGCATTACATCGGGGTCCGGTTCCCGGGCTGCGGTCGCCGTGGCCCCGGACCTGTCCGTTTGTGGTGTTGCCAGGCCCCGCTGGGCGCGTTGTCGCTCGCTGTGTGCACGCGATTGCTGCGCCAGTTTCCGGTAATGGTCTGCAGCACGTCGATCCTCCAGGTGACTGGTACAAATCCGCGCCAGCAATTCGTAGGCTTCGGCAAAGTTGGGATTCTGACTCACGGCGTTTTCCAGCGCTACCAGCGCCTTGTCGGGACGATTCAGGCGATGCAGCGCCACGCCGAGCACATAGTGAGCCATCGGTTTGAAATAGGTGATGGCGATACTGTCCAGAGCATGCCGGACGGCCAGCCGGTTTTGGCGGGAAGCCAGAAAATATCTGGCCAGTCCCAGCAAGACGGTCGGATTGGTATCATCGATGTCCAATGCTGCGTCGAATGCCGATTTGGCTTCATCCAGCATCTTGAGATTCAGATAGATCTCGCCGATTTGAATGTACAGTGATGGTTTGCGCGGTTCCGCATCGATGGCCCGCTGCAGGTACAACAGGGCTTCCTGGTTGCGGCCCTGCGCCGACAGGGCGTAGCCGCGTAAGAAGTCCAGGTAGTATGTGCGGATGCCGGCCAGGGAACGCAGTCGCAGGTAACGCATCTGCTCCGCTTCACTAAAGACGCATTGCAGCAACTCCGGCGTCAACGCGGGCTGTTCGGATTCACCGTCGCCGGTTTCTGCATCGGTGGAGGCCAGCCGCTCCTGGATCGTTCGGTTCATTTCAGCCAGTTCGCCGCGGGCATCGCTGGCCGACGCCACACGTTGCGTGGTCAGTTGTTCCACCAGCTGTTCCAGCTCGTCAACCTGCCCCATGGCCTTAAGGCACAAAGCCAGCTGGATACCCACTCGCTGCTCGTCCGGATACTGTTCAAACAATTCAGATAACAACGGCAAGGCATCCGCGTAACGCCACGCATCCATGTAGGCGCGGGCCAGATTGTACCGGAGTTCCAAAACGGCCTTGTCGACATTTTTCTGGCTGTTGGGCGATAGCTCGTCGATGTAACCCAGGTCGACCAGTTGTTGCAGGAACCGTTTCGATTCCAGCGGGTTCAATTGCAATCCGGGCGGATGACACCCGGCCTCGCCCGCGACCTCGTCCCACGAAGGAATCGTTGTCGTTTCCACCGCTCCCTCAAAGACTTCGGCGACGACGCGGCCATCCATATCTTCGCCGACCGGCAGCCCCATGTGCGTGAGGATCGTCGGCGTTATGTCGAGCAGGGACGTGCCAAACACCAGCTCGTCCTGCACAATGCCTGGTCCCGCCATCACAAAGATGCCGAGGTCCCGATGTTCGATCGCCGGACCGGCGGGGTCCAGGGGGATGAAGGCCGGGCGCATATGATCCGGATGAAATCCGTGATCGGACACGAGCATGATCGTCGTATCGGGGCCGGCCAGTTCAATCAGCCTCCCCAGCATCATGTCGTGATACATGTACGCGCCAGTGATCACATCCTTGTATAGTTCGAAATCGCGTTCCGGAATAAACTCCTGTCGTGGCGGATGATACTTCATAAAGCCGTGCGAGAAATGATCGATGGCGTCGTAATAGACAGCCATGAAGTCCCACTCGGTGGAATCCAGCAGATGTGTGGCGGCGGCGTGAATCGTCGTGCACTCGGCCAGTATTTTGGCGCACATGGCTACGCGTTTGTCTTTGCTCTGGTCAATCTGCTGCGCCAGTGGAATGAAGTTCATGATGTCTTCGAGATGCAGGTCCTGAATACCCAGTCGCAACTCGTCCAGTTCCGCTGTCCGTTCCGGCGGATGAATGGCGCCGTCAGGAATTTCGTCGGGACGCCCCTGTCGCAACGAGTTTTTGTGGTACATGTCCGAAACCATAACGCCGTTGATGGGCTCGGCAGGGTGACTGGGCCACCAGCCCACGACGTTGGTGCGAAATCCGGACTGACTGAGAATATTCCAGATGGCCCTGGTTTGCCGTGACAAATTGGTGATCGGTTGCACGGCCATCCCATCGGGTGTGGGCTCGTAGAAACCGTAGATCCCGTGTTTGTACGGACGTTTTCCCGTGGCAATGGATGTCCACAGCATCGGCGACAGGACCGGGTGCAGCGTCGCGATATTGCCTTTGACACCGCGTTCGACCAGCTGGAGCAAATGCGGCATACAGCCGCGTTCCATCAACGGACTAATGACCTTCCAGTCGGCTGCATCCCAGCCCACCAGCAAGATGCGTTGATTGGAATTGGAAGATTCCTGGCGCTTGGTCATGCTTTCAGATTAACAGACCCGGCGGATTGGCAGCAGGCCAGTCAGAAAGTAGCGGTGGCTTCCAGCCGCCGTTTTTTCTTACGCCATACGCGCGGCGGCT
>CAMYKF010000705.1 GCA_947258905.1 uncultured Pirellulaceae bacterium
CAAGGAAGATGAAAAATGGCACCTGCTGAAAATGGACTGCCTGATGACCACGGGCCAGTACGAAAAGGCCCGCGAGGCGCTGGATGAAGGATTGCTGGTTAATCCCAATGGTATCCGTTTGCGCTTGGCAGGTGCCGACGTCTGGACTTTCAACAACGATCCGTCTCGCGGCAAGGAATTGCTGGTCGAGTTTGATGATCTCGTACAGTATCGCCGCTGGCGGTATCGGGACCCGATGAACCAGATCGCACAGGGCCGATACCTGCTGCAGCTGAAGGCCGATGCAAGGGAGGTGCTGGACGAACTCCTGCTGCCCGTGACGCAAAAATCGCCCAACGTGGCGGACGCCTGGCTGGCGATCGGTGAATTGGGGTTGGCCAAACACGATTACGCCCTGGCCGCCGAGTATTTTGACCAGGCCACGCAGCTGGAACCGGACAACCCGGCCGGTTTTCTGGGGCTGGCACAAGCCTGGCGACCCAGCGATCTGGAGCAAAGTTCCGCGGCACTGAAAACGACCATGGACCTCAATCCGAACTATGTTCCGGGCCTGCTGTACCTGGTCAACGATCGCATCGACTCCGAACGCTATGACGATGCGCTGGCGTTCATCGAGCGGATCCACGAGATCAATCCACATCATCCCGAAGCGTGGGCCTACCGCGCCGTAGTTGCTCATTTGCTGAACGTGCCCGAGGAGGAAACCAAAAGCCGTCAGGAGGCGTTCGCGGCATGGGAGGGCAATCCGCACATCGACCACCTGATTGGCAAGAAGTTGTCGCAGAAATACCGGTTTGCCGAAGGTGCCCGCATGCAACGCCGGGCACTGACCTATGACCCGTCCTGGCTGCCGGCCAAATTGCAACTGGCCAACGACCTGTTGCGGCTGGGCAACAGCGAAGAGGGCTGGCGACTGGCCGACGAAGTCTACGCCGAGGACGGTTATAACGTGGTCGCCTACAACCTCGTCACGCTGGGCAACGATCTGGACGATTACACCGTGTTGCATCGTGACGGTTTTATATTGCGGATGGATCCACATGAGGCGAGCGTCTACGGCAGCGAAGTGCTCGATTTGCTGGTTGAGGCGCGGTCGCAGCTGTCAAGCAAGTACGACGTGGAAGTGGCCGAGCCGATCTTTGTCGAGATTTTTCCCAAACAAAAGGACTTTGCCATTCGCACCTTCGGGTTGCCCGGTGGTGCCGGATACCTGGGCGTTTGTTTTGGCCGGGTCATCACCATGAACAGTCCGCTGACGCAAAGTCGGACCGGCAGTAACTGGAAGTCGGTGCTGTGGCACGAATTCTGTCACGTCGTCACGCTGCAAAAAACGTCCAACAAAATGCCGCGCTGGTTGAGCGAGGGCATTTCGGTTTATGAAGAATCGCAACGCGACCCCGCCTGGGGCCAGTCAATGTCGCCTGAATACCGGGAGATGATTCTCGGCGATGACCTGACTCCAGTCAGTGAATTGAGCGGCGTGTTTTTGAAACCGGCCTCGGGCAAGCACCTGCAATTCGCCTACTACGAATCATCACTGGTCGTCGAGTATCTGATTGAGAAGTACGGCATGGATACGCTGACCCGAATCCTCGATGACTTGCAAATGGGGATTCCCATTAACGATGTGCTGGGGCGCTACACGGGTGACGTGAAATTGCTGGATCAGGAATTCGCCGACTACGCACGAGAGCGGGCAAGGCAACTGGCCCCGGACACCGACTGGGAGCAACCGCTGCTGGATGCGGGTGCTGACCTCGAGCAATGGCGGGAGTGGAATGCCAGCCATCCCGGCAGCTTTTACGGGCTGAAGGCCGAGGCCCGAATGCTGGTCCGGCAAGGCAGCTGGGATGAGGCCGAGACGGTGTTGAACAAGTTGCTCGACGTATTCCCGGACTATCGAGGCAGCGACAACGCGTATTCAATGCTCGCGGCCGTGGCACGCGGTCGCGGTGATATCGAACGCGAACTGGAAATGCTGGAGAAATCCGCTGAGTTGCAGTCCGGTGCCTCGGACGTGTATCAGCGACTGGCCGAGCTGGCCAGCGACCGCGAGGACTGGCCGGCTGTGATTCGTCAGGCCCGTCGTTTGCTGGCCGTCAATCCGCTGGTCCCCGGGCCTCATCGGCTGCTGGCGCACGCTGCGGAGCAGACCGAGGATCATGCGGCAGCCGTCAGATCGTTGCGAGCACTGACGCAGATGGACCCGATTGACCCGGCGGAGACCTTTTTTCGGTATGCCCGGGCACTCGACAAGGATGGCCAGCCTGAAATGGCCCGGCGTGAAGTGTTAAAATGTCTGGAAGAGGCACCGCGTTATCGCGAGGCCCATCAATTGTTGCTGGAACTGGTCGAGGCGGATGCGGAAGTGCCTGCCGATACGGATCAGAAAGAGGAGAACCGTGATTAAGACCGGAATCTGGATGTTGCTGGGTATGTTCCTCGTCGCCGGCGGGCTGGTGTTTGCCCAGGAAGTCCAGGACATGTTCGACAACCGGCGTTCACGCGGGTTTCGCGGTTACCGTTATCGCTCGCGAACCATCAACACCAACCTCCGTCCGATGTGGCAGGAGAACACCGAGTTTCGCCGCGATGTATTTACCTTTGCCCGCGTGCAGTACACCTCATCCGGCCAGCAATGGGGCCAGCCGCAATGGTCGGTGGATTATCCCGACAGTGACATGAACCTGTCGTACCGGCTCAAGGAACTGACGTCCCTGGAAGTCAATCCGGTGCCGGTCATCGTGCGATTCGATCAGCCGGAGATCTTCGACTATCCCTTCGTCTATCTGATCGAACCCGGTCTGATGAGTCTGACGGTGGCCGAGATCGAGGGGTTTCGCCAATATATCGAGCGTGGCGGATTCGTGATGGTCGACGATTTCTGGGGCGAGCGTGAATGGCGGGTCTTTGCCAACGAAATGAAACGCGTGTTTCCCGATCGCGAGATCATAGACGTGCCGCTGGAGCACAAGATTTTCAACCTGGTGTACCAGATCCAGGAGAAGCCCCAGATTCCCAGCATCGGTCACTTCCGCATGGGCTACTCGTCGGATCGCTGGGACGCCGACCATGCCAATTATCGTGCCATCCTCGACGACACCGGCCGCATCGTGATCATGATCTGCCACAACACGGATCTGGGCGACGGCTGGGAGCGGGAGGGCGAGGACACGCGCTACTTTGATTTGTATTCCGAGAAGTTTGCTTACCCGCTGGGTATCAACATCGTGATGTATGCCATGACCCATTGAAGTGATGCCTGATTTCCGTCGCCTCCCGTGTTCACGTACGACGACCCCCTGCAACCCACAAGCCAATCCCCTGATTCAGACCGGAGCACCTGCGTGTCGAGCAGCCTTGAACAATACCAACTGGAAGAAGAAACCGTAAACCAGCTGCGCGCCAGCCGAGACAGGATTCGCGAGCAACTGGGCAAGGTCATCGTCGGTCAGGAAACTGTGATCGAACAGCTGTTGATCAGTCTGTTTGCCGGCGGCCATTGTCTGATTACCGGTGCGCCGGGGCTGGCCAAGACACTGCTGGTGCAGTCGATTTCGGAAATTTTTGATCTGAAGTTTCAGCGTATCCAGTTCACTCCCGACCTGATGCCCGCTGACATCACCGGCACCGAGATACTGGAAGAATCGTCCGACGGTCATCGTCACCTGCAATTCGTCAAGGGTCCCGTGTTTGCCAACGTGATTCTGGCCGACGAGATCAATCGCACCCCGCCCAAGACGCAGGCGGCCTTGCTGGAAGCCATGCAGGAACACCAGGTCACTGCGGCTGGTGTGCGCTATCCGCTGGAAGAGCCGTTTTTTGTGCTGGCCACGCAGAACCCGATTGAGATGGAAGGCACCTACCCGTTGCCCGAGGCCCAGCTGGACCGCTTCATGTTCAACGTCAACATCGATTACCTGCCCGAAGACGACGAAGTGGCCGTCGTACAGCGTACGACCACTTCAAAACCCGAGCCGATCGAAAAGCTTTACACCGGTGAAGACGTATTGCGGTTTCATGATGTCGTGCGGCGGGTTCCAGTGGCCGAGGACCTGGTGCGCTACGCCGTCAGGCTGGCCGGTGCCAGCCGACCCGGTCGCCAGGATGCTCCGGATTTCGTCAACCAGTGGGTCAGCTGGGGCGCGGGGTTGCGTGCCGGCCAGTACATGATCCTGGGCGCCAAGGCACGGGCGGTTTTGGCCGGCCGTCCCAACGTCAGCCGCGACGATATTGACGCACTGGTTCATCCGGTGATGCGGCACCGCGTCCTGTTGAGTTACCGCGCCGAAGCCGAGGGCATTTCTGTCGACGATGTGATCTCGAAAATCGCCAACCATGTAAGCGGCTGACAATCGATACACCACGCACCCTGCACCGCCGGGAAAACATGCCCATCTTGAAACGTCTTTTTTCGCGATCACCTGAATCTGCCGTCAGCCCGGCGACAGACACGAAGGGATTCCGCCAATCAAACGTTTCGATCGATCCCCAGGCATTGATGAAGATCAAAAGCCTCGAGTTGCGGGCCCGCGTCGTCGTTGATGGATTCATGGTTGGCATTCACCGCAGTCCGTGGCACGGGTTTTCGGTCGAGTTCACCGACTATCGCCAGTATTCACCCGGCGACGACGTGCGCTACCTGGACTGGAAGCTGTTTGCGCGGCAGGATCGTTACTACATCAAACGATTCGAAGACGAAACGAACTTGCGTTGTTATCTGGTCGCCGACCTGAGCCGGTCGATGGAGTTCGGCACGACGGGCTATACCAAGGCCGAATACGCGCGAACCTGTCTGGCCACGCTGGGGTATTTCCTCAGCCTGCAATGCGACGCGGTCGGATTGTTGACCTTTGACGAAACGATCGGCGAGTATTTGCCGCCACGTTACCGGCCGGGGCATTTACGCCGGTTGATGCTGGGTCTGGAACGAGCCACCTCCGGCCAGCGGACGGATCTCGCGCCGCCGCTGGAGCAAATCACCCGGTTGGCCACGCGCCGCGGCCTGGTGGTACTGGTCTCCGACATGCTGGCCCCGGTTGCCGGTCTGGCGCGGCAACTCGGATATCTGCGATCGCAAGGTCATGAAGTGATTGTGATGCGCGTGCTGGATCCGGCGGAAGTGTCATTCGATTTTGACGATCCCAAAATTTTTGAAGACATGGAAAGTGGCCGGCGATTGTTCGTCGATCCCGACGCGATTCGCCGCTCCTATCTGCAGAATTTTCGGCAACATGCACAGGAACTGGACGAGATCTGCCGCCAACAAGGTGTTGACCTGCTGACGCTGCAGACCGGCAAGCCGCTGGATGAGGGGCTGCTGGAATTCGTGCGTTTGCGGTCCCGCTACCGCGTGCGCGGCCAGCGGCGAATGGCGGGCGAAGCGTCGCGGCCGGCGCAACAGGGAGGTAGCCGATGAGTTTCCTTGCCTGGTTGTTTGCGTTGGGTGCGCTGGGAATCGCCTTTCCACTGCTGTTCCATTTGATCCGGCCTACTCCCCGCGGGTCGCAGGCGTTTAGTTCGTTGATGTTTTTGCGTCAGTCGCCGCCGCGGATCTCGCGACGCAGTCGACTGGATAACTGGCTTTTGTTGCTGGTGCGATGCGCCGTGATTTTGCTGGTGGCCGCGGCTTTCATGCGCCCGTTTTTCCGTACCGGCGGAGCGATCTTCACCAGTGATTTGCCTGGCAAACGCGTAGCCGTGTTGGTCGACACCAGCGCCAGCATGCAACGCGGCGATTTGTGGCAACAAGCCCAACAGCGGCTGCAGGAGACGCTGGATTCACTGGATCCGGGTGATGAAGTCGCCTTGTTTTCCTTTGATCGCACGACGCGGGCGGAAGTTGGATTCCCCCAGGAACGGACCATCGATCTGGCCAGTCGCGTGCGGTTGATTCGCAATCAGTTTGCCACGATGCAGCCCGGTTATGGATCCACGGACACCGGTGCCGCGCTGGTCACTTGCGCCGACATCGTGACCGAAATCGATGACCGCTCTCGAACCGAAGTTGGTTTGCAGATTGTGCTGATCAGCGACCTGCAGGCCGGCAGCCAGCTGGGCGCACTGCAAACCTATGGCTGGCCCGAGGACGTGCGCGTGGATGTGCAAGCCGTTCACCTGGACGCCACCACCAATGCTACAGCCAGGGTGTTGCCGGACGAGGCGACCCAAATGCTCGACGATGCCGGGCGCCGCGTGCGAGTTGCCAATGCATCGGATTCGCACGACGAGCAGTTCGAGGTGGCCTGGGCTGATGATACTGGCCAGATCGACGAACAAACGCGTACGTCGTTCTACGTTCCGCCAGGCGGCAACCAGGTGTTGCGAGTCCCGACCGCTCGTGAATTGATAGCCGGGAAACTTGTGCTGACTGGTGACGTTGCCGACTTTGACAACGAGTTCTTTGTCGTACCGCAACAGGCACGCCAAATCCCCATCGCGTATTTCGGCGCCGACGATGCCAGCGATGCGCAAGGGGCATTGTATTTTCTGAAACGTGTCGTTCCCGAATCCCGAACCCGGACGGTGGTGGTCGAAAAATATCCGCTGCAGGAAGCAGTCGACTGGAAAGATGATCTGGTGCCCCAGCTGGTTGTTGTCACTGGCGACGTGTCAGCGGAGGTGACCGCACGGCTCAGGGACTATGTGGCCGGCGGCGGTATTGTGCTGGCCCTCGTGACCGAGCCGACGATGCTGTCTTCGCTGCAGGATTTGATCGGTCCTGTTAGGCTGGCGGAATCGCCGGAACCGGCCGACGATTATTTGATGCTGTCCGGGATTGACTTCTCCCATCCGCTGTTCGCTCCCCTTGCCGGTCCCCGCTTTAACGACTTTACGAAAGTCCGGTTCTGGAGCCACCTGCCATTATCCATCGAGGTTGACGACAACACGTCGATCGTGGCGCGATTCGACAACGATGAACCGGCCGTCTGGCAGCACTCGATCGGAGAAGGCGTGGTGCTGGGACTGGCCAGCTCGTGGCGACCGGACGTCAGCCAGCTGGCCCGTTCGTCCAAATTCGTGCCATTGATCACGAACATTCTGGGCATGGGCCGAATCCAGCTGGACGCCGTCGACTCGTGCATTGTCGGCCAAAGCATCGCTCTGCCGCAAACCGGCCAGACGTGGCGGGTCACACGTCCCGACGGCAGCCAACAACAGGTTTCCGGTGCGGAAACGGGGCCCGAGTTGCTGGACCGGCCGGGCGTCTATAATTTTCGCAGTGGCATTACCGAATACCGGGTCGTGGTCAATCTGGATGCCGCCGAAAGCCAGACTGCGCCGATTCCGGGCGAGAATCTGGAGGCATTCGATGTCCTGGTCGGAACGCAACCGACCCGCGAGGAGATCGCCGGTAATATGCGAAAGATGAAAGATGCACAGCTGGAGAGTCGTCAACGGATCTGGAAGTGGCTGCTGACCGCGGCCATCGGGTTACTGATTCTGGAGACGCTGCTGGCCGGGCGGCGATACGATACACAAATGGTTAACGAGGCAGCGACGGCGTAATGGATTCCACACTTTTTCACCGACTGTCACCGATCAATCGCCGGGTCCAGCTGCGCAAGCTGTTCTTCACGCTGGGTTTCATCTGGCTGGGTGCGACCGCCGCGGGCCTTGTCTTGTGGTGGCTGAAGAGCGCTGAAATCTGGCACTCCATGTTTGCCATTCCCGGGCTGTTGCTGGCAACGCTGGCAGCCACCATCTGGGGGTTCTGGTTCGCCTTGCGTGAGGATGAAGATTTTCGCGACACGGCTGGCCGCATCGAACAACGCTATCCGGAACTCGATTCGTCGCTAATCACGGCGATTGAACAACAGCCGCGAGTCCCTCACGGCACATTGGGATTCCTGCAACACGAGACCGTCCGCCGCGCGGTCTACCACGGTTACCAGCACTCGTGGGCCCGTATTGTTCCGCAATGGCAATTGCTGGCAGCGCCAATCGCTGGTGGACTGGTGCTGATGGCTTTCATGATGGTGTTGATTGGCCAGTTTATGGAACCCGCTCCGGACACGCGTGCGTTGGCGTCAGGAGGTGGCAGCACATCGATGTTGGCCGACGACATGGCGACGGGATTGATCGTTGAACCCGGCGACACGCTGGTCGAGCGATATTCCAGCCTGATGGTGCTGGCCAGATTCGGCAGCCGCAACGTGCCTCACCTGGCTGAACTGGTTTATTGGGATGAACGATCGGTGGAGACCGTCTTGCCCATGAACAAAAGTCTGGACGATCCGGTGTTCGGCACGCGGATTCCCTCGGTCAAGGGAGCGCTCGAGTACGCGGTGCGTTTTGATGGCCAGCAGAGCGAACGTTACCGTGTGGATGTGTTTGAATTTCCGCGGTTGGTCCGCGCCGATGCCAAACTGCGGTTCCCGGCATACACGAATGAACCGGACAAGCTGGTGCAGGATACGCGACGTGTCTCGGCCGTCCGCGGCACGCGGTTGACCTTGCAGTTGCAACTGAACAAGTCCATTGCCAGCGGTCGCTTGCTGGGCAAGGACGGCGTGCAATTCGATTTACAGCCGGACCCGACCGAGCCGTCACGATATATGGTCAACATGGACATGATCGATTCGATGCAACTGACCCTGGAACTGGAGGATGCCGAGGGGCGGCAAAACAAGGCTCCGCCCACGTTTATCCTGCGTGTACTGGGCAACCAACCGCCCGAGATCCAGCAATTGGCGCCGGCGGCAGATGTCGAAGTTTCACCGATTGAGGAACTGTCTTTGGCAGCCACTTTCCGCGATGACTTTGGCGTGACCCGGGCGGGCGTGGACTATGCTCTGGTGGGCGAAGAGCCGCAGGAGTTGATACTGGGCAAATCATTGAAACCTGACGAGCGTCATCGAATTGATCATGTATTGGCTTTTGAGGAAATGCAGGTCGAGCCCGACCAGCTGTTGACGTTCTACTTTTGGGCGGAAGACGAAGGTCCGGATGGGCAAACGCGACGAACGGTCGGCGACATCCATTTCGTCACCGTGCGGGATTTTG
>CAMYKF010000706.1 GCA_947258905.1 uncultured Pirellulaceae bacterium
CTCAAGGAGAAGATGTCGAAAACAAGTTCCAGAATGATGATCAGCAATATGGCTGCCACGAACAAGCCGATCCAGATCGTCATCATGGTGGCTCCTGGCGTCAAATTCCAATCCATTGGGCATACAGAGAACGCGCGCGGGAGGTATCGTCGGTTCCGGTGACGATGGCGCGACCGTCGGCAAAGATGGTCAGCTCATGCGGTTCGATGCGGAATTTTAGCAAATAGTCGTTGCGGGTTACGTGGCCGTGCGGCGAAAGTTTGGCTTCCAGCGCCACCAGATCGAGTTCGTGAGCAGCGGATCCGCGGATTTGCACGGCATCTCGACCACAGAGAATTTCCATTTGTGCCGCTTGCTGGCCCTCCAGCCACTGCCTCTGGCCTTGTCGACATGCCGGACAGTTAATTTTGTCAGGCAGGTCTCCCAGTTGCATCGTGCGTAACCGGTTGGACCACAAGTCAACGATGGTCAGCCCCGTGTTAACCCGGTCAATGTTGCCCGACAATATCTTGATCGCTTCCATTGATTCCAGCGAAGCGATGATATTCACGACCGGACCAAGAATGCCTGCCGTGTCGCAACCCGGCGTGGTCCCCGGCGGCGGCGGTCCGTCGGCCATCAGGCAATGCAAACAGGCAGATGTGCCGGGCACAATCGTCATCGTCTGGCCTTCGCTGCCGATGCAGCCACCGTAGATCCACGGCACTCCGTGCTCCAGTGACCAGTCGTTAAGCAGAAACCGGACTTCAAAATTGTCAGTACCGTCAACAATGACGTCGACCGAATCGGCGATGTGCCCGATGTTTCGATAATCGACGTCCGCTACCAACGATTCGATCACGATGGACGAGTTAATGGCTCGCAACTTGTTGGCCGCCGCGACCGCCTTGGGCAGCCCGGACGCCACGTCCGCTTCGTCGTACAGCACTTGCCGCTGCAGGTTATGCAGTTCAAGATAATCGCGGTCAACAATTTTCAGCTTGCCCACGCCGGCCCGCGTCAACGACTCGGCAATCACACTGCCCAGCGCCCCGCATCCGACGATCAGAGCCGCGGACCGCTGCAATTCTTGCTGGCCGCCCAATCCCATCGGCGCGAAACGGATTTGCCGGGCGTACCGCGCGAGATCTTCCGGGATGTCGCGATCGTGTTGCGATTGGGAATTCAAGCGGTGGCCTGCTGGATGAGTTGTGCAAGGTAACGTCCCGTGACGCTTTCATCATTTTCGCTGATTTCCTCGGGAGTTCCAGTCGCGATGATGCGGCCGCCGGCGTCGGCAGCCCCGGGTCCCACGTCGATGATGTGGTCCGCATGCGCCATCATCAGCAGATGATGCTCGATCACGATCAGGGAATGGCCCACGTCAATCAAGGCGTCAAAACAATCGATCAGCCGCACAACGTCAGCCATGTGCAGTCCGCTGGTGGGTTCATCCATGATGAACAGCGTCCGTTTGGCGCCGCCGGCACCGAGGAAAGCCGCCAGTTTGAGCCGCTGGGCTTCGCCCGTGGAGAGCGTACTGACCGGCTGGCCCAGCTGGACGTAACCCAGCCCCACGTCCTTCAACAATTTCAGCCGCGTTTGTACACGTTTGTGGCCGCGAAAAAACGCAAAGCCGTCATCGACGGTCATTTCCAGCACTTCGGCAATATTGCGATTGCGGTAACGCACTTCGCGAATCGACGACTTGAAACGCGTGCCGCCGCATTGTTCGCATTTGCGCAGCACATCGGCCATAAATTGCATATCGATCGTCAGGTAACCTTCACCATTGCAATGCTCACAGCGGCCGCCTTCGACGTTGAAACTGAAATGACCAGGTTTTAGACTTCTCGTTTTGGCGTCGACGGTTCCGGCAAACACCTTGCGGATTTCATCAAAGGCCTTGACGTAGGTTGCCGGGTTGCTGCGCGAGATCTTTCCCAAAGCCGTTTGATCGATTACGGCGATCTGGTCGATCTTGCCCGCGCCCAGCACCTGATCACAATCGGGCCGGGTTGGCGATCCGGACCGCAGCTCCATCTCAATGGCCGGTGCCAGCGTTTGACGCACCAGTGAACTCTTGCCGGAACCGCTGACCCCCGTTACCACGCACAACACGCCCAGCGGAAATTCAGCGTCGATGTTCTTCAAGTTATTGGTGCGTGCGCCAAACAGCTTGATCTTGCTCCGTGAGGCGTCGCGTCGCCGCTCGGCTGAGTAGCTGAATCCGCGTTTGCCTGCCAGGAACTGGCCGGTCGGCGTCGTGGCCTGTGCCGCAAGGTCCCCGGGCGAGCCGTCAAACACAATCTCGCCGCCCGCGCGGCCAGCCGATGGCCCGAGTTCCACGACTCGCTGGCTCATCGTGATTATCTCGGGGTCATGATCAACAATCACAACCGTGTTGCGTCGATCGTGCAGCTCGCAGATCTGCGGCTTTAGCTTCTGCACATCGTGCGGATGCAAACCGGCCGACGGCTCATCGATCACATACAAAAGGTTGACCAGCGTCGAGCCCAGCGCGCGGGTCAGGGCCACACGCTGTTGCTCGCCGGCACTGAGAGTTCGCAGCGGGCGATCCAGCGTCAAATAGCCCACACCAACTTGCTGAAGGTATCGCAACCGATCAGTGATCTGATGAACCAGCTGAGTCTGCGCCCGATCGTCAGATGCGGATTCCCCGGCCTCAAGGCACTGAATCAACTCGTCAATGGAAGTGGCTGACAGTTCGGCGATATTGCGCCCATCGATTTGCCAGGCAAGGGCAGTATCATTCAGCCGCCGACCGTGACATTGCGGACAATCACGCCAGGAACGCCACCGCGCCAAAAAAATCCGCAGGTGCATTTTGTATTTGCGTTTTTCCAGCCAGCGAAAGAAGCCATTCAGGCCACCAAAGTCATTGGCACGATCGCCTTGCCAGATCAAATCGAGGTGTTCTTTTCCCATTTCGGAAAACGGCACGTCCAATGGCAGGTCATGCTGATCCGCGATGGCAATTAACTCATCCAGTTCATGTTGGTAGGCGGGCGACTTCCAAGGCACGATGGCGCCCTCGCGCAGGGTTTTGGAAGGATCCGGTACGATCTTGTCCATGTCGATATAATGAACGCTGCCAAAGCCTTCACATTCCGGACAGGCGCCGTGCGGACTGTTGAAACTGAACAGTGCCGCTTCGGGTTCGGAAAACCCGCGCTGACAATTTCCGCAAATCAGATGATTGCAGTAACCGCGACGTTCCCACAGGCGCCCATCAATCGTTTGCGCAGCATCAGACTTTGCGCCAGCGGGCAGTTCCAGCAAAACCGCGGCATGTCCGTGGCCGTAAAAGTACGCCGTCTCCAGCGACTCGGTACAACGGGACGGCAAGTCGCTGCTGGTTTTCAGCCGATCAACCACCACCTGCAACTCGGCCGCTTCGTCGCTGGTATCCGAGTCTCCGATGAGCCCATCCACTTCGCCGGATGATCCCTGGAATATGACCCGGCGAAATCCGTTGCGACGCAAGTCGGACAGAACGCTCTCCCGCTCCCCGGCGGACTGCCAGGAAACGGGAAAGGCGATTTGCAAACGCCTTCCTTCCTGAATTTCGGCCAGTTCCGAAGTCACGTCCTGTGGCGAGTTGCATGTCACGGCCCGCTGGCAATCCGGACATACCAGTTCGGCGGTTCTCGCAAACAGCAGCCGCAAAAACTCGATTACTTCGGTGACCGTTCCCACGGTCGTGCGTGCGTTGCCTGATTTGCGGGAGGCCGTGACGGCGATGGCCGGCGGAATTCCCTGGATTTCGTCGGCTTCCGGTTTTTCCAGCTGATGCAGGAACTGCCGGGTGTAGGGCGAAAAACATTCGATGTAGCGACGTTGACCTTCGGCGAACAGGGTGTCGAGTGCGAGGCTGGTCTTGCCACTGCCGCTCAACCCGCAAAATGTCAGCAGTTGTCCATGCGGGATGTCGAGATCCACATCCTTCAGATTATTGACGCGGACGCCCCGCAACTGGATAACGCCCACAGCCGGGTCAGACGCAACGGGCCGGTTCATGCGGACATCTCATCGGCGATCAAAAAGGCGATCTCCATGGCCTGATCGTAATTCAGCCGCGGATCGACAGCAGATTTGTAGGCTCGCGACAGATCAGATTCCTTCAACCCGCGAGCACCACCTACACACTCGGTGACGTTGTCCCCCGTCAACTCGAGGTGCACGCCCCCTAAAACCGAATCCATGCGACGATGAATTTGAAAGGCCTTTTTTAGTTCCTCGACGATGGCATCAAAGCTGCGTGTCTTGGTGCCTTCGTCGGTTTGAAACGTGTTGCCGTGCATGGGGTCGCTGCACCACAAGACGTCCTGACCGGATTTCTGAATCGCGGAGACCAACCCCGGCAAACGGTCTTCGATTTCCAGCGCACCCAGACGATGGATCAACGTGATGCGACCCGGTTCGTTGGAAGGATTCAGTACCTTGACCAGCGCCACGAGTTCCTCACCGGAAATCTTGCCATCGACCTTGATACCGATGGGGTTTTCGATGCCGCGAAAGAACTCCACGTGGGCTCCGTCGAGCGAGCGAGTGCGATTGCCAATCCACGGAAAATGGGCGTTCAGGTTGTACCAGCCGTCACGTCGCGGCACACGTTGTGTCTGGGCCTGTTCGTAGATCAGATGCAATCCCTCATGCGATGTGTAAATGTCCACCGACGTCGAACTGGCGATCGAACGATCGAGGATCGATTCCATAAACTGCAGCGAATTCGCGATCGAATGGACCATGTCATGAAACTGCTGGGCGCGGGGCGTATCCCTCGCGAATTCCAGGTCCCAGTTCTCGGGATGGTGCAGGTCGGCAAAGCCTCCGCCAATCAGGCTGCGGATGAAGTTCAGCGTAAGGGCCGCTCGTTCGTAGCCCCGAATCAGCAACTCGGGGTCGGGCTGCCGATCCTCGGAAGTAAACGAACTGCGATTGACGATGTCTCCGCGATAGACAGGCAAGGTCACGCCATCGCGCGTTTCCGTGGCTGACGAGCGCGGCTTGGCGTACTGGCCTGCAATACGTCCGACGCGAATCACGCGTTTGTTGGAGGCGTACGTGAGCACAAAGCTCATTTGAATCAGCACCTTCAGATTGCGTACGATGGCGTCGGTCTGACACTCCTCGATGCGTTCGGAACAATCACCGCCCTGTAGCAGGAACGCCTCGCCACGCGAGGCCCTGACAAGCTGTTCCTTGAGACTTTCGATCTCCCAGCTGATGACCAGAGGCGGCAACTGGGATAGCCGCTCGACGGCGCTGGCGACGGCCGCCGCATCGGGATATTCGGGCTGCTGTACCGCGGTTTGCTGTTGCCACGAATCGGGCGCCCAGGCCCGCCCGAGAATTTCCTGTACCTGATCGTGACGCTTGTCCATACGGTCAGGCTAACACAGGGGACCAAAGGTGGAAATGGCTTGAGAAAGCGGGCAGATCGAGCTGAACAGCATGGGCAGCAGCGGTTCGCGGCCGGCCGATAAAAAGATCGTCGCCAGCTGACGAGCAGGACGGGACCACTGTCCGGACCACTGTCCCGTCTGAGTTGGTCGGTATCTGATGTTCACCTGACATCGCGACAACGCGGAATGCCTGCGACAATAGTCCCTTGGTAGTTGCTGTGCACTCCGTTGCGAAACGCCTGCACCAACCATCACCGCTAGTTCGCGCCATGCGAACGCGGGACGGAGGAACCCCGCTTGTTGCGGAAGCTGATCATATGCGGGGTCTTGATTTTTGCCTTGTGTTCCAGATCTTCCTCATCGCGTTCTTCGTCGTCATCGTGCAACTGGTCTTCCAGTTCTTCATTCCGTTCGCCGGACATGCCGGCCCTGGGAGCCACATTGCAGAAGTACTTGCCCAGCGGACCGGCGAGAATGGCGGGCAACAGAATCAGGTCGCCGATGAGGGCCGCTACCAGCAGAATCAACATCAAGACGCCAAAACGCTGGGTGGGCATAAAGGTACTGAACGCAAACGCCGACAGGCCAAAGCCGCCAATCAACGTGGTCTGGGTCATTGCGCTGGCCACCTTTTTGTAGGACAGGCGGATGGCATCCAGCCGTGACATGCCCCGGGCAATCCCGTGGCGGAACCAGTTGAGGAAGTGAATCGTATCGTCAACGGCCACACCCATCGCGACGCTGGCGGTCATCATCGACCCGATATCGACGAGTTTGCCGAGATGCCCCATCGCTCCAAAGATCATGACGATCGGGAATACGTTGGGAATCATGGCGATCATCCCGGCACGGAAGTTCAGAGCATTGCCAAAATTTAACCGCCGACCCCAGGGCCGCAATAACACCATCATGACCAGTGCGATCATGACGAAGGCCAGACAAATACTCTCAATCAGACTTTGCAGCAGTGAACGCTGGGCTTTGTAAACGATTGGCACAATGCCTGTGTAGGAAGTCGTGACCAGCGATTCTACGTCGCCCTGGGCCTTGCGATCGGCCGCGGTCAGCATGCCAGGCAGCGGCTGTTTGGTGACGGGATCGATTTCAAAACGATAATCGTTGGCAATAATCACGCTGCCGGCCTGATTCACGATCTGCCGGTTCAGGAACGGATGATCGGCGTGATCTTCCAGCACGATGACGCAATCGGCCCCCTGCATTAGCGTCTCCATGGCCGAATCGCTGGGTGCCTCGTCCATGATGTCCAGATCCAGCCAGAAAAAGCTGCGGGAATCCATGGGCTTCAGCTTACGACGGAATCCGCAATTCTCCAGCAAGTCGTGCATCGTGTTGGCGAAAATCGCCGTCTGGGCAACCCTGCCATCCTCGGTCAGGCCGATGTAGGGTTCGGGCTCGCCGGGATCGGCGCGGCGTGCCGGAGCCGGCCCGATCACGATAACGCGACCCTTGTTCCGGGCCTGGTCACCGTGAATCAGGTGGATTTCGTTGAGAATCTTGTTCTTGTAGCGATAGGCGGCCATACAGGGCTCGACTACCGTCTTGAGTTCGCCCACAAACTGGCCGTAATCCACATTGTTCAGCGCCGCCAGTCGCAGGCTGATGCGCCACAATTCAGCCAGCGAATCCTGTTCGACACGCAGGTAGTCCTGTTTCAGCAACGCCACGCGATTATGTTGCAACTCCCTTTCCACCCAACTCCGCGATCTGGCAGCCCGCTCCTGCGAACCGACTACGGTCGAAATCGGTGTTGTCAAATCCGTGGACATGACATTGCCGATCACGCGTCGCTCATCCACTGCACTTTCGTCACCGAACACCTGCAGCACATATCGCCTGACGCGATCGGACAATTCCATCCGCTGCAACATGGACAGTTTAAAGTCGGCTTCCAGCAAGTCCTCGGTCGTTATGAGGTCCGGAGGTGGCAACTCTTCAGGACGAATCTGTGCATCGCCATCAACATTGATGACCAGTTCCATCGGCACCAGCTTGCCAAGGTTTTCTTCCATCCAGCGATAGTCATTGAGGATTTTGGCATCGCTGCGGAACAGCTTGAGCAACTGGACCGAAGTCTCAATGCGAGCAATGCCGAGGGCAAAAATGCCCATCAGGATCAGCCCGATTACCGTGACGACGGCATGGTGTTTCACCACAATTTGACCAACACGACCCCAGAATCGCTCGACGTAGGTCGTGATGCTGAATTTTTCTTTCTCTGATTCGTCCTCATCCTCACGCTTGCGGCCATATCCTGGCGGCCAGATGGTCAGCGACGCGGGCAAATAGGTGAACAGCAGTACGACCGTGGCCAAAGTTGCGATGGCCGAGAAGAACCCGAACTTGTTGATCGGAGTCAGCGAACTGGTGCACAGTGAAATCAGACCCAGCGCGGTTGTGAATGAGGCCAGTGCACACGGGAACAAGCCATGCTGGACGGCGATATCCGCAGCGCGGCCCTCCCCTTTTTCCTCGCAGGCGTCGCGATAGTAGTTAACAACGTGGACTGCCCCCGACAGCCCCAGCACATAGACCAGCGACGGCATCGTCATCAGGACGGCGTCGAGCGTACCACCAAGAAACCACACAAATGCCAGACTGGAAATGGCCGCCACGCCACCCACAAAAAACAGCATCATCGTGACGCGGATGCTGCGAAAACTGAGCCATGCCAGTGAAATGCCGATGAAGCCCGACAGGCTGACCAGGCGAAACAGGGTGATCGAGCCTTCTTCATCAATGGCCACATTGTCGACCGGCGGACCACCTATATGCAGGTTTTCCGCCTTGATGCCACAGCGACCAGTAGCCAGTTCCAGAATCCGGCCTCGCGGCTTGCCCAGCACCGGACGACCGACGGCCCGCGTCAGTTCTTGCAGCACCGGGTCATTCAATGTCACGACAAAACAGGTTTGTCGCGCCGGTGGCGTAACATCCAGACGCTTGAACAGTCGATACCAGTGCTCCAGCTGGTGGCTGGGCGGCGCGGCCTGCAGATTCGCCAGCTGACCGGCGTATTCCTTTTCAACCAGTTCATCGACAAACGCCTGGAATTCGACTTGCCGGTCGGCATCCATCTGCCGCAATTCCTCTTCAGGAATCACTTCCAGAAAGGAATCCAGTGTCCAGTCAAATTCGGGAACGGGAGTCGGTCCGAACAGAACACCCGTCAGTCGCTTGTGAGTCTCGATCTCGGCTTCAAAGGCAGCTTTCTCGTCCTCGCCGTAATCGCCAACGATCATGGTGCCATCGGGGCCAGCCATCCGTTCAAAGATGTCGGGCCCGGTAATCACGTCGGTGAAAAACCGCGCAAACAGCAATGACGGATCGTTGAAAAAACGGTTGTCGGTCGTGGCACCAAATCGTTTGACAAAGGTGCCGTCGGCTTCATTGGTGCCGTTGAGGAATCGATGAATGAACCGGCCGCCGGCATCGATCAGGTTGTTCTGGCCATTCCATTTAAAAATGCTGCCGTCCTGGCGAATGAAGTACCACTGGTGGTTCTTTCCCAGTA
>CAMYKF010000707.1 GCA_947258905.1 uncultured Pirellulaceae bacterium
GCTCCATCCTCGAGGAATTCATACGCATATTGCTTGTGGCAGAATATATGCACAAACAACTTGCCATCCGGCTTCAACCAACCGGCCACGCGTTTCAGCAAGTGCTCATAGTTCCGCATGTGTTCGAACATCTCGCAGGAAACGACTCGATCGAATTTTTCGTCGATGTCAAACTCATTCATGTCGGCGGTGATGACCGTCAGGCGATCGGACACCCCCATGGCATCGGCGCGTTCGATAATCCGCGCACGCTGAGCCGCCGAGTTGGATACCGCGGTCACCTGCAGTGCCGGATATTGCTCCAGCATCCACAGAGTCAGACTGCCCCAGCCACAACCGAGTTCCAGCACCTGCATGCCGTCGGCCAGTTCGGCGTGTTCACAGGTTTGCCGCAACGACGCATCCTCGGCCTCGGCAATCGACGAAGCGGGCTGCCCGAAATAGCAGCAGCTGTATTTCTGGCGTGGACCCAGCAACAGCTCAAAGAACTCTGCGGGCAACTCGTAATGCTGCTCGTTGGCTTTTTCAGGCAGCGGGGCGATCGGCCCCAGACGCATCCGATCGGCAAATTCATCAACGCCAACCGCCTGTTGCCGCAGGGACTTCAGACGCTGACCGCACAGGCGACGCACCAGGAACCGGGTCAGCCTGTCCGGCAGCCGACCCCTTTCGATACTTTCAATAACCAGCGAAGTCAGTTTTTCCATTTCAAACTCCTGTCGTAAAAACCCCGTCGTCAGGCATTCTTGTAGCCAAAGTCGTGAGACTTTGGATGTGCGGCGTCAAATCTTTCACAAGATTTGCTTCGGCCCGGACCGCGGTACGGTAGCGCCGGCCGCCAGCCAGCCGAGCAGGATCAGCAACCACACGTTCATACAGCGACCTCGGGCAACAAAAATGGCTGGACGCCACGATGTACATCGGGCTGCGGAATCTGAACCGGCGGTGCGCCAAATTCGCGAGCCAGTGGCGAAACCTTGCTGCCGTGATTGGCCAGCCAGATCTGCGCCACATTGACATGCCGTTCCATGAAAGCAGCTTCGCAGTAACACAGGTAGTAATTCCAGATGCGGACAAATCGCTCGTCGAAACCCAGCTGACGCACGTCATCCAGGCGGTCGGTAAAGGCGGCCCGCCAGCGACGCAGGGTTTCGGCATAATGGTCAGCAAAGTCTTCCATGTGTACCATCCGCAGCCGACTGGATCTGGCCATCGCCTGCGAAAGCGCGGTCACCGACGGCAGGCAGCCACCGGGAAAAATGTATCGTTTAATGAAATCGACGGTCCGCTTGTGATGCTTAAAACGGTGGTCGGCAATCGTAATGGACTGCAGTAGCATTTCGCCATCCGGCTTGAGCAACTGGCCGCACTTGCGGAAAAACGTATCAAAGTACTGATGCCCGACCGCTTCGATCATTTCGATCGAGACCAGTTTGTCGAACTGGCCGGTCAAATCGCGGTAGTCCTGTTTCAGCAACGTGATGCGGTCGCCCAGTTGCTCTTCATCGATCCGCCGCCGGGCCCACGCATGCTGTTGTTCCGAGATTGTGGTGGTGGTGACGCGGCAACCGTAGTTTTTGGCGGCGTGAATCGCCAGCGCGCCCCAGCCGGTACCGATTTCCAGCAAGTGATCGTCGGACCGCAATCCCAGCTTGCGACAGGCACGATCGATCTTTTCCAGTGAACCCGCCTGCAGCGAACTTTCGGCGTCCGGGAAGATTGCGCTGGAGTAAGTCATCGAGTGGTCGAGGAACAACGCGAAAAAATCATTGCTCAGATCGTAGTGACGACTGATGTTCTGCCGCGCCTTGCCGATGGTATTGCGACGCAGGAAATGCCCCGTTCTCTCGATGCCGTTTCTTAGCCAGCTGAGCCGGCCATTGACGGTGTCCCCCGCCGGCAGATTGCGAACAAAGATACGTATCAATGCCGTCAGATCGGAACAGCCCCAATGGCCACGGGTCAGCGATTCGGCAGCACCGATGCCCCCACCGAATACCAGATGGCGATAAAATTCCGCTTTGTGCACGGTGATCGCGGTCGACAGGTCGGCCTGGGCGTCACCAAAGTCATGCGTTTGCCGACCGTCGGTCAACGTAATGCGACCACCGTGCAACTTGCTCAATTGCGCGAGGACCAGCTTGCGATACGTCATTTCAAACATGCAGAGATTCGTTTTTCAGTTCAGTGGTGGAGCTGACCGCCGGGCCGGGTGCACGGCGGGGAGGCGGGTTTTCGGCAGTGTTTTCAGTCATCAGCCGTGCCGGATGCGGAAAGAACGGAATGCGTTTACGCCACAGCCGAAAGGCTTGCCAGTAGATGCCGGCAAACACCTGCATCGTCATCAACGGATAACGAACCAGCACGCGACGCAGGCTGGCCGCCGTGATCTCACGCCGCTCCAGGCTTAAAGCCACACCCAGCATGCGGTCTTCATTGTGGTAGTTGCGAATGCCGATGCCAAGTTTTTTGTGGTGCATGCCAATTCGCCAGCGATACGTCATCTCGATGGGCAAAAACGGCGAGACATGAAACTCCTTGTCCAGCGTTTGACGCGGCTCGGCATCCGGCGGTGCGAAGTGTTCCGGCCCCAATAAATAGCAATGCTGCTCGCCCCACGGCGTGTTATTGACTTCGGCTACGACGTGCTGCAATTGTTCCTGATCGTCAAAGCAGAAATAGAAGGCCGCCGGATTCATCTGAAACCCGAAATAACGCAATTGCGTAAGCAGACGAATGGGCCCCTCGTGTCGCCGGCCGCAACGATCCGCCACAAACTGCCGCACACTTTCATCCAGTGGCTCAGTCGGATCGCCCATGTGTTCCGAGCGGCGAAACCACGCCACCGCAGGCCGCCGCGTCGACCACAGCCAGCGACGGCGGAACACCTGATCCAGTTCGGACAGATCCAGGTACAGCATGAACAGGTTGTAGGTAAACTCGTGTGTCCGCGGTCTAAACCGTCGATGCAACACGCGTCCCTGATAAAGGCAGCTGTGCATGATGTGAATGTAATTTGAGGTACTCGGCGACGGCCAGCCCGCTGACCACGCCATCTTCATGAAATCCATTGCCCCAGTAGGCACCGCAAAAGGAACTGCGCTCGGGACCAATCAGTTCGACATGCCGTGCCTGCATGGGCTTTCGCCGCACATCAAAAACTGGATGCGAGTAAGTGAACTTGCGAATGATTTTCGCCGGATCGATTCTCGTCGTGTTGTTCAGTGTGACACAAAACGTCTCGTCACATTGCAGACTCTGCAGAATGTTCATGCAATAGGTCAGCGAGGCCTTGTCCTGCGGGTCGTCGCAAATCAGATAATTCCAGCTGGCCCACGCCCCGCGGCGACGCGGCAGAATGCTGGTGTCGGTATGCAACACCGTTTCGTTTGTTTCATAGGGGAAAGCACTCAGGATCTGGCGTTCCCGGGCCGTCGCACCATCGCCCAGCATGCGTAATGCCTGATCGGAATGGCAGGCGAACACGACATGGTCAAACTCGCACTGTTCGCGATCAGTGCAGACCTTTACGGAGTCAGCGTTCCGCTGCACGGCACGCACCGGCATGCTCAGTCGAATGCGGTCGCGGAACGGCCGCACCAGCGGCTCGACATACCGCTGCGATCCGCCCTCGATCACCCGCCATTGCGGCCGGTTATTGACACTCAGCATGCCGTGATGGTGATAAAACTCGGCAATAAACCGGATTGGGAAATCTTCAAACTTCGATTGGGGACAGGACCAGATGGCCGAACCCATGGGCAGGAAGTACTTGTAATAGAACTCGCGGGAGAACCGATTTTCCGCAAAGAACTGTTTAACGGTCTGGCGGTCATCGTCACTCTCCAACAAACGCTGGCCCGCCTTGTTGAATTTCAGCAGGCCGCTCAGCAAACGATAAAACCGCGGACGGACAAGATTGCTGCGCTGCGCGAAAAATCCTCCCAGGTCCGCACCGCGGTATTCCAAATTCGATTGGTCGCAGCGCACGCTAAACGTCATGGGAGCCGCCTGGAACGCCACACCCAGGCGATCGAGCATGGCGAGGAAATGCGGATAAGTGCGATCGTTGAATACGATAAAGCCCGTATCGACCGCGTATTGCTGTCCACCCAGCTGCACGTCGATCGTGTTGGTATGCCCGCCGATCCACGACGCAGCTTCAAACACCTGAATGTCGGCCACCTCGTGCAGCTGACTGGCCACGGTCAGGCCGGAGATGCCCGAACCGATGATGGCAATCCGTCTCAATTCGATTCTCCTGTCAGGGGTCTTGCCGGGGTCGCAGGTGTATTCGCTCCTGCATTCTCGCCGTTCCCCTGGCGTCCGTCGATGCGGCACGATTCGGTGCAACGACCGGTCAGTCGGGTACGGTATCGAGCGAACACATGATAGCCCGCACCGAGTCCGTGACGGATCAAGGGCCAGCGTGAGACCGCAACGAACCGCTTAAACCCGGCCGCATCATACAAGCGTCGAAATACCTCGACACCGGTGACCCACGTTCCGTTTGGTTCGCGACCATGGATTTCTGCCATCAACTGGTCGAAGGTCTTGCCCGTGTCGGCGGCGTCAAAATCTGCCTCGGCAATGTCGACGAACTCAATTCTTTGCCGCCGATCTCGTTTCCTGAGCCACGAAATCTCGCGGTTGCACAGCGGGCAGTCACCGTCAAAAAATACCTGAAATCGGCTCTGACTTTCCATTCCTCTCTCCGGAAACGTTCATTTGGCGGCCTCGCTATGACCCGTTATTCGGGGGGACGAGCAACGCGGATTCTCAAAAAAACTTGAATACGTTGCCCTTTTTTGAGTTTTCTGGACAGCCGCGTCGCGGTTTGGCAAAATACCTAAACGTTCAAAACATTCACGACAGTTGAGATTGAACGATTCCAAAGGTTTCGGGATTTTCGGAGGTAGAGCAATGAAAGCGGTCAAACTGACTCCCAAACGAGTAGCCAAGGCAATTGGCGTCAGCGAATCTTCCATGAAACGCTGGTGCGACCGGGGACTTATCGACTTTCAGAAAACAGCCGGCGGGCACCGCCGGATCTCACGCGCCTCTCTAGTCGAATTCCTGCGGAAGAGCGATCATTCTCTGGTCAACTCCGAACTGCTGGGTTTGCCCGGTGACATTCAACCAGGCAGTCGTGACATCGATCCAGCGCGTCGGGAATACGTATCGGCATTGCAACAAGGCGATGACCAACGCGCAGCGAAGATTCTCTACGAGCTTTTTCTGGGCGGCATGTCGATTGCCGAGATAGGTGACCGCCTGATTGCACCGGCATTCCATGAAATCGGGTTTCGCTGGGAACACGCATCGATGGAGATTTATCAGGAGCGGCGGGCCTGCGAGATGACGATTCGTTTGCTCGGCGAACTGCGGTCGCTGATTCCCGAACCCTCGGCGGAAGCGCCTTTGGCGATCGGTGGCGCGCCGGAGCGTGATCCCTACGCCCTGCCCACGACGCTGGTTGATTTGGTGTTGCGCGAGTTGGGGTGGCGCAGCCAGTCGCTGGGGGCGCTGTTGCCCTTTTCCACGCTGGCCCAGGCTGCTCGGGACCAGCAACCCCGCCTGTTCTGGCTCAGCGTGTCCTCAATCGACGACAAGTCGACGTTCTTGCAGCGCTATGCCGAATTCCGCTCGTCGCTGAACCACGACACGCTGCTGGCTGTGGGTGGGCGAGCTCTGACCGATGATGTGCGTCAGCAGATGCAGTTCATGTCTTACAGCGACAACCTGCAACAATTTCAATCGCTGGCCTCATCGCTGGTTGCTGCCGCCACGTTGGAGGATCGGGTTCGGTAAAGAGTGCATGCGCACATCGGCATCAACTGAACGACGACACAATCCGGACAAAACAAAAAACTTACTCCACAGGGTAATACTCATGAGAACCTACCTGCTCCCCGCATTGTGCATGGCCATAGGCTGCCTCGCTTGCGCCAATCTGTACGCCCAGTCGGACGGCGAGACTCAGGATTGGGAACAATGGCGCGGTCCGCAACGGAATGGTGTGTTCGTCGGCGCCCCGCTTCCGGACAAGCTGGATGATTCCACGCTGCAGCAGTTGTGGCGTGTGGAGATGGGTCCCGGCTATTCCGGGCCACTGGTCGTTGGTGACAAGGTGTTTGTCACCGAGACTAAAGACAAAAAATACGAAGTGGTGCGGGCTCTGGATTGCCAAACGGGTGAGCAGCTGTGGGAAACCAGCTGGCAAGGCTCGATGCAAGTGCCGTTTTTTGCCGCGGCCAATGGCAGCTGGATTCGCTGCACGCCCGCGTACAGCGACGGCAAACTGTATGTCGGCGGCATGCTGGACGTGCTGGTTTGCCTGGACGCTGAAGACGGATCGGAAATCTGGAAGATCGACTTTCCCACGCAATCAGGTACCAAAAAACCGGATTTCGGTTTTGTCTCCTCGCCGTTGATCATCGGCGATGACCTGTATGTGCAGGCGGGTGAAGCCTTTCTGAAGATCAACAAGAACTCAGGTGAAGTTGTTTGGCGAACCTTGCAGGACGGCGGTGGCATGATGGGCAGTGCCTTCGCTTCCCCGACCTTGGGCGAACTGGATGGTCAACAGCAATTGCTGGTGCAGACCCGGTCCGATCTGGCCGGTGTCGATCCCGCCACGGGCAATGTGCTGTGGACGCAGAAGGTTCCCACCTTCCGCGGCATGAACATTCTCACTCCGACCGTGTTCGGTGAATCGGTCTTCACCAGTTCCTACGGCGGTCGTTCGTTTATGTACAACATCAGTCACTCCGGCGATAACTGGCAGGCTTCCACGGGCTGGGAAAACCGCGTGCAGGGATACATGTCCTCGCCGGTCGTGCATGACGGTCATGTGTATTTGCATTTGCGAAACCAGCGCTTCACCTGTATCGACCTGGAAAACGGCGAGTCAAAATGGACCAGCGAGCCCTATGGCAAGTACGCCAGCCTGCTGATCCAGGACGACAAGATTCTGGCTCTCGACCAGCGTGGCGAGTTGTTACTGATTCGCGCGACGCCTGAGAAATTCGATTTGTTGAGCCAGCACCGCATCAGCGATCAGGAAACCTGGGCTCATCTGGCGGCCCGCGGCAACGAATTGTTCGTCCGCGAGCTGAACGCCATCACCGCCTTTCGCTTCGAATCCGAATAGGGAGTCCGGATGGCAACTACAGCCGTTCCCGAGATTCGCATCCAGACGGCCAATGAACTGGCGGTGAATCCGCAAGGCGATTATGTCCTCTACTGGATGATCGCCAATCGCCGCACGCGCTCCAATTTTTCCCTGGATCGCGCGGTTCAGTGGTGCCGGGAACTCAACAAGCCGCTGCTGATTCTGGAAGCCTTACGCGCCGGCTATCGCTGGGCCAGCGATCGCATCCATGCCTTTGTGATTCAGGGCATGGTCGACAACGCATCGGCGCTGGATGGGAAGCCGGTCGTCTACTACCCCTACCTGGAACCTGCACCGGGCAACGGCAAGGGTCTATTGCGGAAGCTGGCCGAAAAGTCGTGCGTCGTTGTCAGCGACGATTTTCCCTGTTTCTTTTTGCCGCATATGATCGACTCGGCGGCTCGCCAGGTTCCCGTTCGGCTGGAACTGGTTGATTCCAATGGCCTGATGCCGATGCGGGCTACCGATCGCGTGTTCGCCCGCGCCCATGACTTTCGTCGCTACCTGCAGAAGAACCTGCGTCCGCATTTGCCGGAAACTCCGCGCGCCGCACCCTTCCGCAATCTGAAAATCCCGGTGCTGAAGAAGTTGCCAGCTGCCATCCAGAAACAATGGCCTCCAGCCGATCTGGCTGCGCTGGAAAAGGACATCTCGGCGGTCAACCAGTTCCCCATCGATCACAGCGTAGAGGTGGTCGACAGGGTCTCTGGTGGTTCGCGGGCGGCTGCAAGGCAACTGAAGCGGTTTATCAAATCCGGGCTTCCCGATTATGCCGAACTGCGGAACCAACCCCAGCAGGATGTGGCCAGCGGTCTGTCGCCCTGGCTGCATTTTGGACACATCTCGGCGCACCAGGTTTTTGACAAGGTCATGGCATGGAAACCATGGTCGCCAGAATCCATTGCCGACAAGGCCAGCGGCAGTCGCGAGGGCTGGTGGGGCGCGGCACCGGAAGTCGAGTCGTTTCTGGATGAACTGATTACGTGGCGCGAAGTCGGCTACAACATGTGCGCATTGACCGACGACTTTGACCAGTATGAATCCCTGCCCGCCTGGGCCCGCGAGACGCTGGAGCAACATGCATCGGATCCCCGCGAGTACATTTATTCGCTGGAAGAATTCGAAGCGGCCGCCACCCATGATCCGCTGTGGAATGCCGCGCAAAACCAGCTGGTTCGCGAAGGCCGCATTCACAACTACCTGCGGATGCTGTGGGGCAAAAAGATTTTTGAATGGTCGCCGTCACCCCGCGAAACGCTGGAAGTGATGATCGAACTGAACAACAAGTACGCGCTGGATGGACGTAACCCGAATTCCTACAGCGGTATCTTCTGGTGTCTGGGCCGCTATGACCGTGCCTGGGGTCCGGTGCGACCGGTGTACGGCAAGATCCGCTACATGAGCAGCGACAATACCGCTCGCAAGGTCAGGGTCAAGGATTACATCGCCCGCTATAACGGCGATCCGCAACAGGCCGAACTGGGATTTTAGGGAAAACGATACGCGGCAGGCTAATATCTGCGGCGAACGCGATCCGCAATCCAATTGCAAAATGCAAATTGAAAAGTCAGTAGTTCCAAAAATTGAGCCGAACGCGCTAGTGCAGCAAACGACAATTGGTGTTCCATGAAGACAAAAGTCGACCCAGTTTAAACCACCCCCCTCTGGGGGCTCTTCGTCGAATTTAGTGGCAAGTTTTCATTTGCTGGAATACCTCAGCCCCTGACCCTCCCCCCGGGAGGGTCGAAATCCCGAT